>JABIYQ010000547.1 GCA_018702715.1 Desulfobacula sp.
AGTAGTGCCTGACCGGAAACTCGTGTTTGGACGTAAAATTGCCCATATGCAAGGCGCAAGAAAGTTTGAAACCGGAGTGTACTCCTGTACATGAGGCCCGATTTATAATTTGGCAAACTTTTGCAGCAACGCAGTAGATGGGTGAGTTTTCGTTCAAACACTAAATAGCAAAATAAAAATATTTTGGATAAGGGGCGTATAATGAAAAAAACAATTGTGAATATAAACAGGGTACCCGTTGAATTGTATAAAATTTTAAAATTTGAAAATATTGCTGCCAGCGGCGGGGAAGCCAAATTCATGATAAATGACGGGTTTGTTAAAGTCAATGGGAGCATTGAAACCCGGAAACGTAAAAAAATATATCCCGGGGATATCATTAAAATTCAAGATATTATTCTTGAAATACAGCTTAAAAAAGAGTCACCTGCCACACAATGACTGGGCCACCTTAAAACAGATAACAGCAGCGGCATTGGCAACATTAAGGGAGTTTTTTTTACCATGCATGGGGATATGAACAAAGGTGTCACAGGTTCTTCTCACATGGGAGGAGATCCCGTATTCTTCATTTCCAAAAACAAGAATGGTTTTGTTTTGCCAGGCCATATCATAAAAAGGAAGAGAGCCTTTAATTGTGTCCACCCCGATTATCCAAAAGCCCTGTTTTTTTTTTTCAAGCAAGGTCTGGGCAAGATCCTGGGTTTTTTCCTGCTCAACCCATTCTTGAGCACCCATGGCCGTTTTTTTAACAGCCGGATGTTCTTTACCAAGGGTGTTTCCAAGAATAATGGAAGAAAAGCCTGCAGCATCACAGGTCCTGAAAATAGAGCCCACATTAAAAAGGCTTCTTATGCCATCTAAAGCCAGGTGACAATTAAGCATGGGGTGTTGAAGTGGTGCAGGATTATCATCTGTTTGAACATTGTTAAATAAATCGTGATCGCGAAGGGAAATTCCCATGGCCCTTCGATGAAAGTGGATTTGGTCGGAGATGCTTTCAATCCACACTCTTGTGGTATGGGATGCAGGTTTAATAAAAGCTTTCATTCCCACCCAGTTAAGAATTTCATTATATTGGCGGGAAAAAAGGTCTAAAGAGGCCGGGTTGACATGATTGGTGGTCAGTTTTTGGTAAAACCCGGATAACCATTTTATGATATGTTTATTCCGGGTTTCAGGGCAAAGTGATATCAGCTTTTTTTTTGTAAATTCAAAGGCATCCATTTTATGGGTATAAGCCAGGTCTTTTGAGTTTAAAAAAAATTGACTTTATTTTGCAGGCGGATTAAATACGCGCGTGGCAAGTTCGTTATCCAGCATTAGAAGACCATGGCCTTCACCGCCAATCAGTTTTAATTTATTTAAAATGGTATCCATGGATGCTTCTTCTTCCACCTGCTCTTCCACAAACCAGTTCAGATGATTTTTGGCTGCATGATCATTTTCTTTGATGGCCAGATCCATCAGATCATTGATGAGCGATGAAACAAGCTTTTCATGTTCATATGCCAGTTCAAATACTTCCAAAGCGGATTTAAATTCGGTTTTAGGCGCTTCAATGGCCTGTAGACAAACCCTGGCGCCTCTTTCATTTAAAAAATTATACATTTTCATGGCATGGAATCTTTCTTCTTCAACCTGGATAAGAAAGAAATTCTCAAAACCGCTTAAACCTGCTGAATTAAAATATGAAGCCATGGAAAGATAATAATATTCTGAAAATAATTCACGGTTTATCTGATAATTAATGGCATCCTGTAGTTTTTTTGAAATCATTATATCATCTCCTTTTTATTATAAATTTTCAGGTTCTGTTCAGGCAGAACAGTTCATATCGCTCTTCTTCCCGCTTTTATTTGATTCCTGAGTTTAGGACCGCAATTCATTTGTGGTCCTTAGATTATCAAATTACAAAAAATAGTAATTAAGCATTATAGCTTTTTTTCAGGATAGCTTCAACAAGACAAATGGAATTATTTTTAAAATTTGTATGCATATTTTTGCCGAAAAGCGTTGCATTGCTTCCAAAAATAAGCCCGGGACCCAGGACGTTGACCCCGGTGCTTTTTTTATCAGAAGCGGCTTTGACTTTTTCCCACCATGAACATGCCCCATGTGTTTTATCAGAAAAATAAGACATTTTAAATCCTTGTTTTTCCAGGGTGGCGGCAAGAATATCCCAGGGTTCAAGAAAGGATATGGCAGAGGATGCCGCCCAGGGAACGGGAAAGATAACCGGTTGGTTCTCTCCCTTGGTGATCTCGTGTAAAACAAGTTTTCCGCCTGGTTTTAATACCCTGAAAAATTCCTTTACAGCCCTTGATTTGTCTTTAATATTCATTAAGACATGCTGGCATAAAACCAAATCAAATGTATTTTTTTCAAAGGGAAGATCAAGTATGGAACCCTGTTTAAAACTTACTTGGGTTTCTTGTTTTGTGCATGTGGTTAAAAAATTTGCAGCATTGATAAATTTGTCTGCCAGGTCAAGACCGGTTACCTTACAGCCAAATTGTTGGGCAATAAGCCTTGACGATCCTCCAATACCGCAACCGGCGTCAAGAACCTGTGTATCATTTGTATCAGGTGTATCAGGGGAGAAATTTATATTTTTTAAAAGCGCAATACTTGAGTTAGCGCCACCCGTGTGGAGCTGATCAATGCGATAAAGATCCTTAGGTTCAAGGGTTGAAAGATTTTTGCCCGCCTTGATTAAAGCCGTTTTAATATTTGCGGTCAGATGATCTGAATTATAGTGGTTTTTTATTTGGGATTCCATAAATATATGGGGTCAGGCTTGCAGAACAAACGGGGTCAGGCTTGCATAGTTGCGTTATTGTGGTCACCCACACTAACGCAACTATGCAAGC
>JABIYQ010000550.1 GCA_018702715.1 Desulfobacula sp.
CCGGAAAATTTGTATGACGCCCAAATTACTTCAAAATTGTGGCAAATGCGGCCTATGCCTGTATGTCTGCCCGGTTTATAAAATAATAAAAGAAGAACAGTCTTCCCCGCGGGGCAAGCTTCAGCTGATAAAAGCCCATGAGAATAATACCCTTGCTTCTTCTCCCCTGCTAAAAGAGATCGTATCAAAGTGCCTGATGTGTGGCTCATGTTCTGCTAATTGCCCTTCCGGCATCAATCATTATTCAAAATTCATGGAAATGAGAAAAAAAATGGTGGAGGCCCAGGGCGAAGAGCCAGCCATCAAAAGCCTGATTTATCTTTTAAGCCGAGAATATCGATTAAAATTTGGAGCCGGCCTTGCCAGAGCAGGACAAAAAATTATACCTGACTATTTTGCTAAGAACTATAAACTTGGAAACATTCCCTTAAAAAATTTTCCAAAACTAAATTCCATACCATTTCGAAAAACAAATGATGAAGTTATCCTTCCGGATAAAGAACAAATTGGAACCCTGGTCTACTTTACCGGATGTGCAACAAATTATTTATATGATGATACAGGATTTTCCTTTATCGAAATCTTAAAACACATGGGATATAAAATTATTATCCCAAAAGACCAGGTCTGTTGTTCAATTCCCCTATTATTTCATGGAGCGGCTTACAAGGCATTAAAAAATATTACAACCAATATCAATGTCTTAAAAAATCTTGATGCCGATAGAATTCTTGTTGACTGTTCCACCTGCGGGGAAGCATTAAAAAATGAATATCCGCGCATGATTGAGAATGAGGACCACGACCCTTTTGAAGCAAACAAAATTGCCTCAAAGGTTATGGATGCACTCTCCTTTATTGATGAAAATTTTGATCGTCTTGAATTTGATACCAACATGAGAGAGAAAATATCTGTTACCTATCATGCTCCCTGCCATACTAAGAATAGTTTTGGATCAAACATAATTATTGAAAACCTGTTACAAAAATTGCCATTTGTGAATTACAAAAGAACACCGGATGTTGACGAATGCTGTGGTGGGGGTGGTACTTTTTTTTATGAACACCCCGAAGTTTCAAAAATTATGATGGACAAAAAAATAAAAAATGCAAAAGCTGTTAAAGCCTCAATATGGCTCACTGATTGCCCGGTCTGCAGGATGAACCTTGCCGGCAATCTAAATGACAATGATAATCTACAGGTTCTGCACCCTTTAAATCTTATTGCTTCAGCGCTCAAACCATTATGAAAATTAAATTGGAAAAAGGTCTGACCTCGATTGATATAGATATTCCCGATGATAAGGTATTTGACACCATTATTGGGAAAGATACTCCGGCAATAGGCCATAAGCAAATCAAACAAATCATTTCAAAAGGGATAAAAAAACATACGCCTAAAGGAATAATTAGCAGGAAAATTGCTGTTATAATAGCTGATGATACACGGTTATGGGCCATGGGAGATGTTTTTGTGCCTCAAATTGTAAAAACACTTATGAAACTGGGAATCCCAACATCTAATATCAAAATAATTATCGCCATTGGGACCCATGATGATATTGATAAGGGTAAATTCTCCCAGCTTGCCGGAACCTTATGCAATCAAAGAGTTGAAATCCTTAATTCTGCAAATAAAGATACGACCCGCCTTGTTCATATCGGTGAAACCTATAAAAAAACGCAACTCTATATCACAAAGGAGGCTGCCAAAGCAGACCATATTATCATCTTCGGCGGTATCCTCCACCACATGCTGGCTGGATTCGGCGGCGGCAGAAAATATATATTACCGGGTATTGCAGGGTATGACTCTATCCAGCAGAATCATTCTCTTGCCATGAGAAAAGACGGATCAGCCCACCCAATGGTCAGACAGGCAAAACTCCGGGGGAATCCAATAAATGAAGACCTGAATGAAGCTGCAGACCTGTTTTTAAAAAACAAGACCTGCACCTATGTTGCCATTGCAGCGAATGGAACCGGTGATATTTTTCATGCTGATGTCGGCCCTTTACACAAAACTTTTATGCATGGCTGCAAAATGCTTGACCAGGCCTGTAGCATACAAGTCCCACTAAAAGGAGATTTTGCACTGATTTCAGCCGGAGGACACAGGACTGATGGACAATTGTATCAATCCACCAAAGCCCTTTTCAATGCTGTCAATATTGTCAACGACGGCGGAAATATTCTCTTTGTTGCCGGATGCTCACAGGGTGTGGGCAATGATACCTTTTCATCGGTTCTAAATACCTTTAAGGATGATCCTGAAAAACTTGGCAAAGAACTGGCTGTAAATTTTAATATGCCATCATATGTTGCCTTCAGAGTAATGGATATCCTTAAGCGCTTTAATGTAACACTTGTTTCAGATTTTTCAAAAACCCAGACTGAATCATTTGGATTTAAATATACCGACAGTGTTGACAGATACATTAAATGCCTAAAAGGGAAAGGCTATATTATACCATTTGCTGAAAATATTCTGCCTGTTTTAAAAAATCCATAACAGACAACCTTTTATAATAATTTTACTTTATTATAATGGGTCAGGATATGACTAAATAGTGCCTGACCGGAAACCCATGTTTGGGCGAAAAGTTGCCCATATGCAAGGCGCAAAAAACTCTGAAACCGGAGTGTACTAGTGTACATGAGGCCAGTTTTAAAATTTGGCAGAGTTTTGCAGCAACGCAGCAGATGGGTGAGTTTTCGTTCAAATATTAACTAAATAAGAAGTCC
>JABIYQ010000552.1 GCA_018702715.1 Desulfobacula sp.
GCGAAAAAAACCGGACTGGATGTAATTGAAAAATAATAAGGAGCATAAATAAATGGGTAACACAGAAACACCAATGCTGGAACTTGTGGATGTTCATAAGAGTTTTGGAGATGTTGATGTATTAAAAGGAATATCAGCTTCCATTCCAAAAGGGGAATTATTAACCTTTGTCGGGCCCAGCGGATGCGGTAAAACAACCCTTTTGAGAATCATTGGCGGTTTTACACCCATAACATCCGGTAAAATTATTCTGGACGGTGAAGATATTGCAGCACTTCCTCCAAACATGCGGGATACAAAAATGGTTTTTCAGAGCTATGCTTTGTTTCCCCATATGAATGTAAGAAAAAATATTGGTTTTGGACTTAAACTTCAAAAGATGCCCCAAAAGAAAATTGATGATCGCGTGGATGAACTGCTTGCTCTGGTTCACCTGGAGGGGCTGGGTGATCGTACCATAGAGAGGATAAGTGGCGGTCAGCAGCAGCGAGTTGCCCTGGCACGTTCCCTGGCTCTGGAACCCAAGGTTTTACTTTTAGATGAACCATTGTCAAATTTAGATGCCAACCTTCGGGTTGTCATGCGTGATGAGATTAGAAATATCCAGGAACGTATCGGTATTACCACGATATTTGTCACTCATGATCAGTACGAAGCAATGAGCATTTCAGACAGGCTTCTTGTTCTCAATGACGGGATAATTCAGCAGATCGGCACCCCAAGTGACATTTACGAGACACCGGAAAATCAGTTCATTGCCGAGTTTGTAGGATATGTAAATTTTCTTGAGGGCAAAATTGAAAGTTTTGATCAGGATTCTTCAGGTGTTTTCCTTGTGTCCACTGAATATGGTGATATCTCATTAAACAAAATCAATGAGAAAAACTTTGATAAAGGCGATGCGGTTTTTCTGGTCATCAGGCCTGAAACAGTAACTCTTTTTCCTTGGGATACCGATGATATGCCCAATATGCTTAAAGGTAAGATCCAGCACTCCATGTATGCCGGGAATCTTGTCAAATATACAATAAAATGCGGTGATCGTGAAATTCTTATTGATCAATATAATCCCAAGGATTCCATTAAATTCAAACGCGGTGACAATATTAAGTTTACAGTACCTAAAACAGTTCACGCAATACCCAAACAGGTATGAATATCAGGGAATTTTTAAAAATTGCTTAAGTTTGGAATTGGATAAATACATGGTTTGATCTTAAACGGCAAACCCTATCTGTCAAAAGGACAAAAGCCTGAATGACAGATAGAGTTTGTCAGTGTTTTAAACAGCTTTTTTTGTCAATATTTTTTGATATTCTATAATATCCTCAATAGTCAAAACAGGAAAACCATTTTCTATTGCAAACTCAACTACTCGAGGAAGTCTTGCCATGGTTCCGTCGACATTTGTAAGCTCGCAAAGAACACCACAGGGTTTAAGCCCTGCCAGACGCATGAGATCAACTGTGGCCTCGGTGTGACCGCCCCTTTCCATTACGCCCCCGGGTTTTGCCTTTAAAGGAAAGACATGTCCGGGACTGTTCAAATCCTCGGGTCCGGCATCATCAGCACTTGCCGCCTGAATGGTTTTAACCCTGTCATAAGCTGACACCCCGGTGGTAACACCCTTGGCAGCCTCTATGGACACGGTAAAAGCCGTCTGATAATGACTGGAATTGTGTTTGACCATCATTGGCAGACCCAGGGATGTTATCTTGTCATCAGTCATGCACAGACACACAATCCCGCTGCATTCCCGGATCAGCATTGCCATCTGGCTCTCAGTGATGAATTCTGCGGGAAAAATCAGATCCCCTTCATTTTCCCTGTTCTCATCATCCGTGACCAGAACACCATTGCCTTGTTGAAGCGCCTTAAGCGCATTTTCCACCCTTTTAATCGGATCTCCAAATCTCGATAGAAGACTCTGATTCATGAACCTACTCCTTACAAAAAAATGTTAACGTACATGAATCAGGGCGTAGGAATAAAGAAAGACCAGAGCGATTCCTTTTTAATCTTTGTCTGGGCAAAGATATACAAGTATCGCATGGGTTTATCCTCTTCCATCCGGACTATAACCGTCGGCTCTGGAATCACACCAGATCTGCTGACCTCCATCAAATTCTATGGAGCGCTCGCGGGCTTTCCGGATCATTCCGGGATACCGCCGGTGGGGAATTTCACCCCGCCCTGAGAATAAATTACAAACTCGAAGATCTATAGCATATTTGACAGTTATATTAAACCATTATAATTATTTTTATTTGATCAAAATTCCAGAATTTTCTCAGCCCCAATATGTTGTGTCTGTTGATATTTGGCACATTCTTTTTAGCGTATTTTTTATAGGTTTCAAGAAATTTGTCAGATTTTAAAATCCAATTTGACGTAATGGATATAAAAGCCTATAATTTTTAGACATCTAAACTAAAATATGGATGAAGATGATGATTAACATAGAACATATCATAGCCCTTTTGAAAGAATATAAAAAGAAAAAAGCCGAAAAATTTGGTGTCACTAAAATGGGCGTTTTTGGATCCGTCGCCAGGGGAACTGTTAATAAAGATAGCGATATTGATATCGTTGTTCAACTAAGCAAACGTAATCTTTTAAACAGAATCGGTTTGAAAATGAGCCTGGAAGATTTTCTAGGAATGCCGGTTGATGTTGTTACCTATCGGGAGGAATTGAGCCCTCTTTTGAAAGAGCGAATTTCAAAGGATGTTATTTATGTATGATAAAGATATTCTTTCCGATTTATCATTTCAGATCTCAAAAAAGATCAAAATTTGTTGCTGTAGTAAATTTAAGCTCAACAAAATTTTAACTTAAGTTACTGGTGTATTTACATATGAGGGAATCAAGAAAAAATCCTGGTTGACAGAATTTCGATAAACAAGTAGGGTCAACGCTTTAACTTTTCGGCACACATAAAGGACCCTCCATATGAAACAGACTGCAGCCAATCTCACTGAATCGGAAACCTTCCGGTTTGAGTTGGTCAGATGGTCCATATTTTCCATTCTCATCCTCACTTATATTTTGGTCTATTTTCATCGCATGGCCCCGGGGGTGGTCTCTGAATTTCTCATGGCAGACTTTAACACCAGTGGTACCCGTCTGGGAGCCCTGTCCGCCATTTATTTTGCAGTCTATGCTCTGATGCAGATCCCCTCAGGTGTTATTGCCGATACTCTGGGAACACGGACATCCATTATTTCCGGGAATCTGGTGGCTGGCCTGGGTTCTATCCTTTTCGGCATGGCGACCGGGTTTGAAATGGCCTGTGCCGGCCGTTTCCTGGTGGGGCTCGGTGTTTCAGTGGTCTTTATTTCCATAATGAAGAACAACTCGGTCTGGTTTCATGAAAAGGTTTTTGGCATCATGAGCGGCCTGACCCTTTTTTTTGGAAATCTTGGGGCTGTCATGGCTGCCGGCCCTTTGGCTCAAATCCTAACGATATTTCACTGGCGCACAGTTTTTTTAGGGATAGGCGTCCTTTCAATCTGCCTGGGTCTGGTCGGATTTTTATTGGTCAGAAACAAGCCCCAGGATATGGGGTTTGATCCGCCCAATTCCTATAAAGATCAATTCCAAACTCAAAACAGGCATTGGCTGAGCAATCTCAAGGATGTGATCATGACCTTAAGAGTATGGCCCGGATTCTGGGTGCAACTGGGCATGATCGGCAGCAGCTATGCCTTTATGGGACTCTGGGGCATGCCCTATCTGCGGGATGTCCATAACCTGAGCCGGGCCTTTGCAGCCAATCACATGACAGTCCAGTTGCTGAGTTTTGCCCTGGGCGCCCTTTTCTGGGGATGGGTGTCAGATAAAATCGGCAGGAGAAAACCCTTTCTTATATCGGCAGCAGCAGCTTATGTCTTGTCCTGGTTCATGCTCGGGTATCTGCCGTGGACACCCGGAATAACCGGCTATATAATCTTTGCCTTTATGGGGTTTTCAGCATCTGGTTTTGTCATCACGTTTGCAGCAGCCAAAGAAATTGTCCATCCACAGCTTTCCGGCATGGGTGTCAGCGTGGTCAACACAGGTTGCTTCATCGGCACGGCCCTGACCCAACCTCTGTTTGGTTATATTGCTGACCTGACCTGGGACGGTACCATGGCAAAAGGTGTCCGGATTTACAGCGCAAACGACTACCATAACGGCTTCATCGCCATGATTATCTTCTCGATTATAGCCTTGGCAGCAGCCTTCAAGGTCAGAGAAACTTTTTGCCGGAACAGTTTTGAAGGGTAGCCCACCTTTTCCAGAGCAATAAAATATTTTGAATTTTCCAGTTGATTTTCAAATCTGAAACTGACAAATCTATCCATATTGTATTTTGTATGATGGCAAATCTTAAAAAACCCGGGCTTAAGCCCGCATTTTGAAAGCTTTAAGATACCATTACAAATCAAAATCATTTTACGTTAAAAATTGAGACTAAGATGAAAGTAGTTTTTTGCTTTTAATTACGAATCAGATATGACATCGCCCAAAAATCAGAGACTTTTCTTGACATGAAGAAAGTTCCTGTCATAAGGTCATTCAACACAAAGGCTATGGATTCGATGAACAACTTGCTAAAGCAGACCATATGAGATATCGCAAAACCACAGGAGAAGAACTGGCACTTGTTCTTGAGGAGGGAGAAGGCTATTCACTTGAATTCAAGCAGAATGTCAATTCTGACCTTCCCAAAGAACTTGTGGCCTTTGCCAATGCATCCGGCGGTCGAATCTTCATTGGTGTAAATGATCAAAATAAAATTGTAGGCTGTGCATTTACCAATAAAATTGTTTCTCAAATCCAAACCATGGCAGCAGCCTGCGATCCTCCTGTTGCCATTGAAATTGAAAAACTACCCCAGCATAACATCATAGTGATTCATATACCCGAGGGTGTCAACAGGCCACACAGGTGTAACAAAGGGTTTTATCTTCGCAATGGCGCTAACTCCCAGAAAATGACCACCCTCGATATTACAGCCTTTATCCAGGATGAAGGAAGGGTTCGTTTTGATCATCAGCTCCGTCTGGATTTAAACTGGATAGAAACCCTTGATGAAAACCGGTTAAATCATTTTCTCCAATTGGCAAAAATCTCTCAGAAAACAGATATGAAGAATCTCCTTGTCAACCTTGGGGCAGGAGATTATAAGGACGGACAATTTTATTTTAACCAGACCGGCGTTCTGTTTTTTTCCAAGGAGCCCAGCTTAAGACTTTTTCACGTGAATGTGATCTGCGCTCTTTTTAAAGGCACCACAAAAGCATATATTCTCGACCGAAAAGAATTAACCGGCAATCTCCTTGAAAATGTCGAAGATACCTTAATCTTCTTAAAAAAGCATTTGCAGCTTCGTTGGGAGATCACAAGCAAGAGCACCCGCAGAAAAGAAATCCTGGAACTTCCCGAGGTAGCTCTGCGCGAAGCCGTCATTAATGCAGTCTGCCATAGAGATTACCTGGAACATGGTGCCCAGGTCATGGTTGAAATATTTGACGACCGTGTTGAAATTTATAACCCGGGTGGCCTGCCCAAGGGCCTGCCGGAAAAAGATTTCGGCCGCAGAAGTATCTGCCGTAACCCTAATATTGCCGACCTTTTGCTGCGGTGCGATTATATCGAAAAAATGGGCTCCGGTATTGAACGGATTCGTGAGGCCCTTAAAAAAGAAAGTAGTCCCAAAGTAAAAATTGAATATAACACCATGTTTAGTCTTGTATTTCTAAGACCCACCTATATAACCAGTCAGGAATCGGTAAAGACTAGGGAAGAAACTAGGGAAGAAACTAGGGAAGAAACTAGGGAAGAAACTAGGGAAGAAATTCTTTCACAGATCCGGATGGACCCAAAGATTACCATGGTCCGACTGGCTGAACAGATCGGGTTGACCCAAAAAGGCATTGAATGGCAAATAACACAAATGAAAAAACAAGGACTGCTGAAACGGATAGGCCACAGAAAAGGGGGCCATTGGAAAATTTTGAAAGAAGAAATAAAAAAAATTCAAAAAAACAATAAGCGCATTTAATTACAAATAACCTACTGAAAAAAGAAGCTGATTTATGACTGAAAAAGAACAATTGGAACAGCAGCTCTGGAATATCGCCGACACTCTTCGCGGGAAAATGGGTGCAGATGATTTCAGGGATTATATACTGGGATTCATATTCTATAAGTATCTGAGTGAAAAGATGCATACCTACGCAGATAAAGCCTTGAAACCAAATGGAGCGCCAGCCCGCTCTTTTTGACAGACGACCGGTTTTCGACCTATGGCCGACTGGCTCCTGCAAGCAAAGCCGACTTTGCCTTTGTCCAGCACATGGTCCACCAATTGGATGACAAGGGGCAGATGGCAGTTGTCCTGCCACATGGGGTGCTGCCGAAGGCCATATCCGCAAACATCTGATTACAGAAAAAAACGTTCTGGATGCCATTATTTGGATTGCCCCCGAATATTTTTTACGGAATCGGTATTCCCACCTGCATTCTGGTCATGAAAAAAGACAGCTTTCAGGATATGGACCGCCTGGATATTCTTCTGGTGGTCAATATGTTTTTGACCGGCTTTGATGCCAAAAAGGTAAATACCCTGTATGTGGACAAAAATCTTAAGTACCATGGGCTGATTCAATCATTTTCCCGAACCAACAGAATTATCAATGAAACCAAGTCCCATGGAAATATTCTTTGTTTCCGCAATCTGAAAAAAGCCACGGATGAGGCCATTGCATTATTTCCAAATAAAGATGCAAAAGAGAAGATCTTACTGCCGGACTATGAGGTGATCACGCAAAAATTTACCCAGGCCTTTATCCAATTATTGCAGATTGCACCCACGTTAAAAAGTGTGGATGATCTGATCAGTGAAGAAGACCAGCTAAAATTTGTCCAGGCGTTTAGAGAACTTATGCGCCTGAAAAATATATTGACCTCTTATTCTGATTTTAATTGGGATGATCTGCCCATGAACGAGCAGAATTTTGAGGATTTTAAAAGCAAATATCTGGATATCTACGACAAGGTAAGAAGCGATCATAAAATGGAGAAAGCATTGATTTTAAATGATGTGGATTTTGAACTGGAACTCATCCTTCGGGATGAAATCAATGTTGCCTATATTTTAAAATTGATCGCACAACTCAAAGGCGCCGGGAAAAATGACCAATCCAGACAACACAAAGTCATCATGGATCTTTTGTCTGGCGAGTCTTGCTGAGCGGCCAAGTATCCTTCAGGCCAGAAGGATCGGGGAAAAGATTATCGGCAAGATGAAAACATATGTTCAAGCCTTTATAAGGGGTCTTGTTGCTTAAAGTACTTTAATGAATGCTTCCATGCATTATTACTGAGCACATCACCACTCAAATCGGGGGATATCTTAAATAATCTTTGATTGAATCCGGGCAGAACATCTCTTCTTAATGATTTCAGAATACAGGTTTTTGGAATCCGACAATAATGTTTCGATCATTCAGATTTTTTTTCACCCTGAATTTTTCGAGCTGTTTATAGATGATTGTTGAACTTTTAAGGGAATGTCGGTTAATAAAATTAAGTCATTCATCAAAAAAGATTGCCATTTCAAGGATTTCGGAAGTTTTTAAAAATAAATTCTACCTGTTCCACATATTTGTGGAACAGGTCATCTGCTTCCTTAGAAATTAAAGAGCACTATCCTTACTAATCCCTATAAAATATGGCTTTGACAGCAATTGGTGGACCCTTTCAAGGGGTGTTTTACCTACCGTCAAATACCAGGGATCTTTTCCTGGATAATCTTAAGGGTAATAAAGTTTTCAATTTGATACCAAAAAGAGTGATTTTTGATATCAAGAAAAATAATCAATGGACGCCAGATATTAATGATTATATTTTTTGATTATTGGTATCAAAACTATTCATTGGACAAATAACATCATTAGATATAAATTATTCCATACAAAATAGATAATAATTTGAACAAAAAACAACATTTAACAAAGGCGGTACGATGAAAGTAACAATATTACAGGGAAGTGCCAGAAAAAAAGGAAATACGGCCAGGGTTTTAACCTGGGTTGAAGAAGAACTGATAAGCCTCGGTCATGAAGTTGATAGTATTTACCTACATTCCAAAAACTTAAAAGGCTGTTTGGGATGCGCCAAGTGTAAGGAAAAACCAGACACCATAGGGTGTGTTCAAAAAGATGACGTACCAGAAGTTTTGGAAAAAATGATCGACTCACAATTGATTATCTTTAGTTCTCCATTATATTTCTGGGGATTTTCTGCCCAGATAAAGGCGGTGATTGACAGAACATACAGCCTTTATACCAATTATAATCTTCCGGATCATGCATCTCTTATCGATGGCCGAAGACAGGCGCTTATTGCAACAGGAGCTGGACCATATGACGATAATGCAGAAGGCATGGTTGCTGCTTTTGGACGTATGCAAAAATACCATAAGGCGATTAATGCCGGGGAACTTTTTATTGATTCCTGCTCAACACCGGATGCGATGGGTGATTCAGTTCAGCAAAAGGCCATTGAATTTGCCAGAAAAATTGTTGCATAGCAAGTTATAAGGTAATCAATAGGTTTTTTACATAGAAGGGTGGATTGTGGATTCAAAATTTCCGGGACATCATTCTTCATCTCAAAAAAAAGCGCACCATTCATTTGGTGCGCTTTTTTCATTGCTGCTTCTCCATTAAAGTTTTATCAATAAATTCTTTTCTATAGTTTGAAGGATTGTCGTCAACCATGGAGGAAAAGACCTTGTTAAAGGTTCTCAGGCTTTCAAATCCGACTTCAAAGGCAATATCAATAATTTTCTGTTCTGAGCCTTATTTCAAGTATTGCTATATCTTGTTTCCTTGTTGAAAAATATCCCAGAACAATCGTTTTTGTGATGTTTGCCATGTTTTTAATATTGTGTTTAATAGTTTAAAATGAATCATTCAGTTTTGTTACCCAATGGGTGAGCAATTTTGGAAAGCTGGTTATTCAGAATCTATTTTCATCTTTTTGATAAAATTTTTATGCAATGTTAGGGTTTATTCTTCCGGATGATGGGAAGCGGAAAACTTCAGCCAGTGAAGAAACAACACCACACCCCAGCACAGTGCCGGCCAGTGAAACCAGATTGCACCTGAGTATGACAGGATATTGATGATTAAAAGGAATCCGATTATTCCAAGATAAGTCTTTAAATGATAATTAAATCGTCTTCTGGATCTAATTTGTTTTTTCGCTTTAGCTGCTTTTATCTGCTGATCGGTTTTTTTATGTTTTTTCATAAAACTGAAATATTTTGGATGCCGGTCCTTTTTTGGGGCAGGCATCGGGTCATCTATTTTTTTCTCTCCCGGCCAGATGTTTACTTTGTATGCCCGTAAGGGTTTTTGCATGTTTTTGGCAGCTTGCTCTCCCATATACTCATATCCCAGTGGCAGCTTATCTTCTATCTGATCAAAGGCGGTCCGGGAAATGCAGATACCGCCGGCATCCGACAACGCTTCCAGGCGCGCAGCAATATTGACACCGTCTCCATAAATTCGGCTCCCTTCGATAATGACATCACCCAGATTGATACCGATCCTGAATTCCATTTTCCGGTGGTCCGACAATTGTGCGTTCCTGGCCTTTAGCTCTCTTTGGATTGCCACAGCACCCTGTACTGCATCAACTACACTTGAAAATTCAGCCAGGATATTATCCCCCGTCGAATCCACAACACGGCCGTGATGTTGAAGGATCAGGGTGGACATCAGATCACGATAATTTGTGATGGTGGCGACAGTGCCGGCTTCATCATCCTGCATCAGACGGGTGTAATCTTTCACGTCTGCGCTGAAAATCGCTGCCAGTTTCCGTTTTGTTTTTTTGTCTTCCATAAGCTTACCTCAATAATAAATCAATTTATGTTATATGATTTTTATCCGCTCACAGTTTTAATGAAGTATGAATTGATTAATTTGTAACAGGATATGTCATGACTGTAAAGGTTTAATAGCAGGCCTATTTGGCCTTTGATGCAACGCATTAGATGGGCCAAAAGACAAGCAATTTCGTTTGCTTTATAAAATTTGCGGTCCTTAGCCCCCGGTCATGGGGGGAAACAGGATAACAAAGTCATCGGGAGACAATTTCTTATCTGATTCGCTGTATCGGCCGTTGACCAGGATGACCCGTTCCACTGTGTCCGGAATTTTCAAAATGTTTAGAACCTCTTGAACCTTCATATTGGAGTGCCAAAGAAGAGAAACTTCTTTTCCACCCTGGGCGTACTGCCGAAGGGTGGAAAACAGTTTTATGGTAACATGGTCAGGCAATGCCCAGCTCCGATAGTTTTTCAGGCGTCGGTATGCCGTCGTTGGACCAGCCTCTGAGAGCATAATAGTCATCCAGCATTTCATCCAGGTGGCAGACCGATCCTTTGGAACTGCCATGGGGAAGGGGATCCTTTGTCATTCTGGGCGGCAGGGAGTCATCTTTTCTGGTAAAGCCTGCCTTGACCAGGAATTGACGTTCGGCATTGGAGATCCGTTCGCCGGCCTGGGCCAGTTCTTCCAGAGTATAGTTCGCACCTGTGGCGGCATTGATCAACTCCAGAATACCGGTTGGAAGCATTTCCAGTTCCATGTTGCCCAGGTTTCTGACGGAATAGAAAACACAAAGCCCTGCAGCATCAATGATACAGAAAAAATCCTGCCAGAGTTTGACCAGGTTGGCTTTGCCCTTCCATTCCAAACGATCAATGACTTTAGGAACTCCTAAAAGTTCAAAATAGGCTGGATCCCCACGCATGTGGGAACCGCCAATGGGGGAGGTCGCATAGGCAAGACCCATACCCTGGGAACCCCTGGGGTCATAGCCGGGAAATTCCTGTTTCTTGGATACCATGGCAAGCTCGGGGTGTTTAAATTTTTCTGCCAAACGATAACTGCCCTGGGCTAGAAGATCTCCGAATCCCTGCCTGAATGCAGTTTGTTTTGTCAGTTCCACAAGGGCATTGGCATCTCCCCATTCAAGGGTGCGACCCACTTCTTTTTGGGTAAGACAGCCAATGTCGTAGAGTTCCATTGCACAGGCAATGGTGGCACCCATGGTTATTGTGTCCATGCCATATTCGTTGCACAAATAATTGGCTTTGGTCACGGCAGCCAGATTGTCCACCATACAATTTGATCCCATGGCATATACGGTTTCATATTCCGGTCCCTCTCCCTCACCCTCAAATCCCGGTTCTTCAACTTTGGTCTTTCGACCACATCCGATGGGACAGGAAAAGCAGGCCGAGTTCTTGACCAGGTATTTTTCAGTCAGGGTCTCACCATGGATCTTTTCCCAGTTGTCAAAGGTACCCTGCTGCCAGTTTTTGGTGGGCAAAACGCCGTAGCTCTGGGTGGCCATGACGGTTACGGCCGTGCCGTGGAGACGTAAAGGCGGGGGGTTTTCTTTAGCAGCTATACGGAAGGCATCCATCAATCTTTTATTGATGGCTTTAAACCCGGCTTCATCAGCTATGGGAATTTTCTGATCAGCATTGACAACAACAGCCTTCAGGTTTTTGGCTCCCATGACTGCGCCAACACCGGATCGGCCGGCTGCCCGGTCCTTATCGTTCATGATCGAGGCAAACAGGACGCCATTTTCACCGGCCGGACCAATACATGCCACTTTGGCGTTTTCATGGGTTTCAGTCACCAGGGCATCTGTGGTGTCGTGGGTGGTTTTTCCCCAGAGATGATCCGCTTGTTTTAGCCGGGCAGTATTGTTTTCAATGACAAGGTAGACAGGCTTATCTGCCTTTCCTGTAAAGATCACGGCGTCAAACCCGGTCTGCTTAAAGGCTGCAGGAAATTTTCCACCGGAGTTTGAGCAGGTAATGGCTCCGGTAAGGGGGGATTTTGTCATAACCATGTACCGGGCTCCTGTGGGGGCCTTTGTACCGGTCAAAGGGCCGGTTGCCATGATCATCATATTTTCAGGCGACAAAGGATCACACAATGGATCAAGCTCTTGGTTCATCAAATAAATACCAAGGCCTCTGCCACCGATATAGTCCCTGGCAGCCTTTGGATCCAACGGCTCCACAATAATTTCTTTAGTACTCAGATTGACTCTGAGCAGTTTTCCTCTCCATCCGTACATGATCAAGTTCCCTTTAAATTTTAACTGTTTATTTTACAAAATCATCCCGGCTTACCCCATTTTGAGCAGGCTGCTTGATTCTCAGACTGCTTGGCTCTCAGACTGCTTGACCCTAATGATAAACGGGATAGAATATTTCAGGATGTTTAAACATCTAATATCTCCTGAAGTTTCAAATCTTCTCTATCATATGTAGTCGTAAATGAAAATATAAACTCTATTAAAAATTTTAATTAAATTTTATCCGGTTATCAACTTGTCGCAAGCCTTGGCCAGGCTGTTTTTAGGGCCCAGGATTGAATTTTTTCAAAGTCCCTGAAATCCCCTTCCGGGATACCCTTTTTTTTCATTTTGGATTTCATAACAATTTTAAACATCATGTTAAGTTTACTGTAATCAAGCACTCCGGCAAAAGCCTGCATTTCTCTGGGTTTAACCTCTGGAACTTCATTGAGTACCCCATTGAAATAATTTTTTGCAGTTTGATTAGCTTCTTCTGTATCATAATATAAGGCCAGACAGGTTAAAAAATATATCACGGGAATCTGCTTAAGCTGATTCTGGTTTTTCTTTACAAAGCTTATGGCACTGGGATACCAGGAGGCACTTTTAACTGCGCTTCCAATCACAACTCCATCATAGGATGAAATATCTATGACATTTTCAATATGCTTGAGATCTACTTTAGCTCCCTGTTTACAGAACACATCTGCGATGCCCTGGGCAACTTTTGAAGTACTTCCGCAATAACTTTCATATGCAACAAGAATTTTTCTGCCACGAGACTCACAACTTGATTCTATAAATTTGACATCATCAGCAAAAACAGATCTGGGTGATATCACACCAAACCCGATTGCACCGGCTCCAATCAATCCCGTAGCAACCATGGAACTTTTTGCAACAAATTGTCGTCTTGTTATCTGTTTCATTTTATAACCGCCTTTCATATTAGAAATTAAAATCTTTTGTGATCTTCCATTTTTTCTTTTATCGTTTCTGTGATTTTCTTTTTTTGACCGTTATCAAGTGTATTGTAAAAGTCAGCAAATAAACTCAGGTTCTTTGATAGAGTTGATGACATCATTTCCACATGGGATTTGATTTCCATGGCCATGACGGAGAGGTCCGGGTTTTCTTTTGTAAATTCCAGCATAGCTTGTTTTTTAAATTTCATCCTTGTTTCAACACCCGTTTCAATGGTTTTTTCTAATCTTGAGCGAAATTTGTCATATTGATCCTGCTGTGCTTCAGACATCTCAAGTGTTTTGAATCCTTTGTCCATCCGCCAGATGATAAAGTTACCGACTTCTTTTTGTATAAAGGGGGGCATTCCTCTTTTATGAAAGCTTGATCTTTGATGAAAACTTGATCCTTGAAACAGATCAACGCCACAAGCGCGTGAGATCATAACGAACCCAAACCCTGAAATTACGATTGCCAAAAGGGAAATACTTAAAATTACAACTATTTTTTCGGTTTTTGTCATTTTTATTCTCCTTAAAAAATTGGGTTGATAAATTTGATTGCCGGTCCTGTTGTGTCCCTTTAAAAAAATCACCCATTGTCCGGATTTTCTTTCAGGTACAAATTAAGGATGACTCAAGAATAAGGGATAATTGTAAATCAAATTTTTCCAACTTGTAAAAAAATGTAAATTAGTTGTAAAACAGATA
>JABIYQ010000556.1 GCA_018702715.1 Desulfobacula sp.
AAAAAAGAAAACCTTTTAAAGGATGAACTTTATTGGGATCCTTACAAAGATATTCTTGATCTTGAAAAAGCCGGGCCTATTGATGCTGTCATCAATCTAAACGGGGTTGATATATCAAGGGGCAGATGGACAAAAAAGCAAAAACAAATGATTGTTGACTCACGAGTTTTACCAACCCGGCTGCTTGTAAAAAAAATGAAAGCGCTTGATCATAAGCCCGAAGTTTTTATTTCGTCTTCTGCAATTGGTTTTTATGGCCAAAAACAAGATATGACCTTGAACGAAAGCGCTGATGTGGGTGATTGTTTTATCTCCAGAGTTTGCAGACTATGGGAAAATGCTTCCAAAGATGCTCAAAAAGTCGGGATCAGAACTATTCAGCTTAGAATCGGTGTGGTGCTTACCCCGGCCGGAGGTGCCCTTAAAAGAATGGAACTGCCATTTAAAACAGGCTGCGGAGTAAGACTTTCCCATGGCAGGCAATATATGAGTTGGATCAGTATGGATGACACAATATCAGGTATTTTACACATATTGAGCCATAATAAAATTAAGGGACCGGTTAATATGACAGCCCCAGATCCTGTCACCAATAACAGGTTTTCAAAAACACTTGCTGCAATTTTTTCAAAAAAAGTATTTTTTGTCCTTCCCCGATTTGTGGCCCTGGCTTTGTGGGGACAAATGGGAAAAGAAACCCTTTTGACCAGTGCACGGGTGAGACCGCAAAAGCTTTTGGACAATGGATTCATATTTCAACATGAAACTCTTTTTTGCGCTCTCAAGGATATGTTGGGCAGATAAGGACTGCAAATGAAAAATAAAAAACTCAGGCTAAGCTAAAATGAAACCTAAATTAAAAATACTCTTTTCCATTTTAATGATTACAGCCCTGATATTTGGGTTTATCCATGTTTATTTCCCGGATGACAATTATAGTTTTGAAAGACTTCATATTTTTCTTTTTAACCTGTGTACAGGGGGAACCATTCTTTTATATTACACACAGGGTCAGGAGAGAGTATCCAAAACCATACGTTTTTTTTTTCTGGGCTCATTAATTTATGCGTTTTCAGCTTTCTTTAAAATTTACCCCATAACCATTCTTGTTTCAATTCCCTTGTTTATACTGGTGGAAAAAATTCGAATTCAAAAATTTTCCTTGTTCCCAATACTTTTTTTCAAGTTTAAAGAACCGGTTTCTGAAAAGTTTCACCAGGCATCCTTGCTGTGCCTTTCATGCGGGATTGTCATGGCGAGCCTTGTTATTTTAAACAATGAATATTTTAATTTTGTGACCATGGAGAAATTAACTTTAAACACATTTTTCTTAGGCTTTTCTTTTCCATTGTCCCTGATCACACTTTCTGTTGTTTTTTCCATGCTCAAAAAAATAGAAGGCTCATCATCCAAAATACTTATGGAAATTTGTTTTTGGACTATTACTCTTGGGGTGATCATATTTTTTGTTTTTATTTTATTGGAAAAATTTATCCCTCAGATTTTTGTTACTTTAGCACTTTTCATGGCAGTGGTTGCTGTTTTTTATCTTTATTCAAAATTTGCAGATAAAATTCAGCAAAAATTATTTTTAACCTCGGGCATAGGGTTTTTAATTTTTACTGCCATAACAGGGATCGCATACATATTCATGCAGATGGCTGAAGGGTATGACCCTGAAAAAACAAAATGGTTTCTTCACATTCATGTGTTTGCTTCCCTTTATGGATGGAACCTTTGCGGTTTGTCCATTATCTGCAGGTTTAACGATTTTCCCATAAAATTGCACTCCCCAACAGTGATTTTTATCCACTGGCTGACAGCCATCGTGCTTGCTCCGCTGGGAATTTTTTATGGATGGTTTGCATTCCTTGCCATCTTTGGATATTCTTTTATTACGCTGACACTATTTTTTAGCGGTAATAAGGATAGGATAGAAAATGAAATTTCGTAAAGACAATTTTTTGTCCAATTTATATTATTTTTGGTCCTAAAAGGAAATTTGCAGATGAGTAACCAGGAAAAATTAAAGCGATTTTTAAGCCTTTTTAAAAACAGCTCAAAAGTGCTTGTTGTTATAAATGCCGATCCTGATTCCATTGCCAGTGCCATGGCAGTTAAAAGGCTGCTGTGGCGAGAGGTGGCTGAGGTTAGTATGGCTTATTTTAATAAAATCAGCCGACCGGATAATCTTGCCATGATCGAATATACTGATCCGGGCCTGGTAAAACTGGATGATATAAAAAAAGAAAAATTTGATCGTTTCGTGGTTGTGGATTCCCAGCCGGATCATAGTGAATATTTAGGTCAATTTGACTTTGATGCCATTATAGATCACCATCCTTTGACCTGTGATAATGCGACATATGTGGATATCCGCCCGGATTATGGAGCCTGTGCAACCATTATGACGGAATATATAAAGTCAAAAAAAATAAAACCTTCTCATAAACTGGCTTCAGCTCTTATGCTTGGGATTAAAACAGATACCTCTGATTTTACCCGGCAGTCAAGTCTGAAAGACATTAAGGCATTTCAATACCTTTATCAATTTGCAGACAATAATATCGTCACCAAGGTCGAAAGAGCGGCATTTACCTCGGAAGATATGGATTTTTTAGGATCAGCCATAAAAAAAAGAAAAGTGATTAACAACCGGGTTTTTTTTCATGCAGGAAAGATAAACAAACCCGATGAACTGGTTGTTGTGGCAGACTTTTTTTTAACACTTGCAAAGGTTAACTGGAGTGTTATCTCCGGTATTTATGAAAAAAAACTCATTATCATTATTCGGAA
>JABIYQ010000590.1 GCA_018702715.1 Desulfobacula sp.
AAAAATTTGATTTGTGACAATAAAAAAACCGCAATCCTTTAAAAAAAATGGAAAAAATTTTAAAATCAATCCCTCGGGGAATAATTAAAGAAGATGACTTGTTCAATTTTATTGAAGATTTTCCTGCACTTTTGTGGCGTATCGATATTATTCAGAACAAGATAGAATATTTAAACAGCCATCAAATTGAGGGGCTTGGACCTGAATCAGGGTTGATCCTTAAAAATATCGATTTCAGCCAAAAACTTATATTAAAGGAGGATGCACACCTTCTTTCTCAATTTATGCAAGCAGTGAGGCGTGGAGAAACTGCAGCAACCATCTTTCGGATCAAAAACGGAAAAGGCCGTATTATATGGATCAAGGTCACTGGAACGGTCAACAGAAAAAACCCGCGATACTATTTGGGATATATGCTGGATGTTACTGATACTGTTGGAATTGTTCAGGATATATTAGAAAATGAAACCGGCGCTGACGTCATGATAGAGCAGATCGACCATCCTGTTATCCTGATTGACACGTATGATAAAACAATCCTTGCACACAACAAGGCAGCCAAGGAACTTTTTGGCCACCCTGCCGAAGATTTTTCAAAACTTAACTTTTATAACCTTTTTCATCCCAGGGCCAAGGCCTATATCAACCAAATCTATGATGAAACCTTTTTCAAAAATTATTGGCATGGGAACTTAACATTTCAACGCATGAAAAAACCACCATTCAGGGGGAGTGTGGTTATTCGAAAAATATATTTCCGAGGGATTCGGGTCTTTCAATTATCAATATATGACGTGGTGGTTGAAGAAAAAAGCTTTCAAAAAAGTCCGGTACTATCCGAAAAAAACCAGGGATTCCATGATCCTGTTAGAGAAAATTACGTTGCTCAACTCACCAGCAGACTTAAACATGAAAGTGACATGTCCAACATTTTGAAAGCCTTATTGGACAACCAGTATGGTCATATGAATTTTGACTTTATTATTTATTCAGATGTCTATAAAAAAAAGAATAAAGTCATTGTCTATACTGCCAGCAAATTTCCCTCTTCCGTAAAGCAGGGGGAAGTCTTTTCCTATGAGGGGACCATTGCACAGAATGCCGACCGATATAATATGGACCACCTGATTGTTGAAGATACCTTTTCAAGTATTAAAGCCATAGACTGGGCCCTGTTCATTCCCCTGGGGCTAAGATCCTATTTTGCCAAACCGTTTTTTAACCGCCGGGTCATGCGAACGGTACTGGTGTTGTGTTCGACACAAAAGAACATGTTTTTTGATAAGCATGTGTCTGATTACGCTTTATTGTATACTCCTTTTCTGCTTGGATTGACAAATTGGCGCAAAGCCGGAAGAAATAAAAAAAAATAATCTGATAGCGGCAACATCGGAAAGGCTGCGAAAACAGTAAATTTCCCAGGGACTGGTCTGGAATTTATCGGATACCTTGCTCTAAATTGGTACTACCAAAATATTATTTTTTTTATGTTGACAAAATCAATTGGCTTAATTTATATATTTGGTACTACCAAAATTCTTCATTAACTAAAATGGAATCGAATAGTTTATGAAAAAAGAACAGCAAGCGATAAAAAAGATTATTAATATTATTGCCAGTGATGACTTTTTGATCGGTTCCACCCTCCCCTCTGAAAGAAAACTATCTGAACTATCCAATGTCAGTCGCAATACAGTGAGAAGCGCTCTCCATAAACTTGAAGCAAAGGGCATTATTGATATTCGTCCCAACAGCGGGTGTTACCTGCTTTGTAAGGACAGAAATATCCTGGACTGGCTGGAAAACAACAATATAGATCCAATCAAAGAAATATCGGATTTTATTGAAGCACGTTATTTTTTCGAACCCTATGTGATTTTCATGGCTGCAAAGAAAATTAATAAAAATACTATTCACCTGCTTGGAGAATGCCTTATTCAGCTGAGCCAGGCACTCATTTCCATGGAAAAAGAAGCTGTGGCCAGGAAAGATGAACAATTCCGGAGATTAATTTACTGTAGCAGCAACAATCGGTTTTTGATCTTTACCATGAGCCACCTGATCAAGAACAACCAATATTTTTTTGATATAATCGATCTGCTGACTGACATTGAAAAAGACGGAATTTTTGCAGATTATGTAAGTCTTTTAAATGGGTTAAAACAAAAAAATGCTTTTTTAGTAAAAAAGATAGCCGAAGAAAATATCCTTCGAATGAGTGAATTACTGGTCAAGTATCAAAACATAAAGCTTACTGAATTTATACAAGAAACCATGAAGATGTGATGCAATTTCTCTCCTCCGTTGATCTATAATGAAGCTCTTCTGATATTCAGGATGTAAAAAAATCATGGCGCACGAAAGGAGGTGGTACACCATTTCAGGATAGTCAAATGATATACCAGGACAAATCAACAGGGCTGCTCGGCAGGGCCTCAATATTTAAAAGGAGAGAACAAAAATGAAAACAGGTAAATATTGGCGTAAAATTATTTTTTCCCTTGCAATTACTACACTCGTGGTGAGCGGTTTTGTGTTTCAAGGAATGGATGGTACGGCCCGGGCTGATCAGAAAAAAATCGATCATGAGCAGGCTTACAAAGTATATACAAAAAACTGCCTTGATTGTCATGACTCAATTGCAGATCCGGAAAAACCCGGTAAGACCAGGGATGAATGGTATATTGTGGTAAATGTGATGCACAAATATGGATTGGGATTAACCCCGGAAGAAAGCGATCAGATTGTAGACTTGCTTTACGATCTGCGCAAAGGCATTGAGAAAGAAGCGGGTTAAATAATTAATCTTTAAAGTGAAAAAAGGAGTTTTTTATGAAACGAAGAGCATTTTTAAAATCACTTGCCGCAACAGGTGTAGCAGCATCTGTAGCCGGCTCAAGCGTTTTGACCCGCAAGGCTGAGGCCAAGAAGAAAAAAATTGACTTTGGTGAGGTCAAGAGCGTTAAGGTTGATGTGCTTTCAGAAACAAGCTGGTTTGACAATGCCAATTTGAAAAAGCACATCGTAGATTATGGCGGGGCAATGACCAACCAGTATACCATACCCTGGGACTGGGACAATGCCGGCGGATATCCCAAATCCACCACCTAATTTTTTATAGACCCCTCCAAAGGAGATTCGGGGGATTTTTTTAGGGCCGAGGGCTTATTTCAGTGCGACTTTCCCTTTTTGTGTCTCAGTTCTTTGATATGCCATTAGACTATGCACTTTTTA
>JABIYQ010000430.1 GCA_018702715.1 Desulfobacula sp.
ATTACCATGAAAATCCATGTACCTCCTACCCTGTAGATCTTCAATATAAATACCTTCACATGTTTTCATGCCGTTCAGACAGGGGGTGGAAAGAGACTGTTTTAGAAAATAGCGGGAATCTTCTTTTAAAAGTGATTGTGTTGCATCATCAAGATTTTCTTTCTGCCATTTTTTCCTGCGCAAAGAAAGATTGATATCGCCTTCTGACCTGTGTAATTTTGCCATTATTATCTCCAGATAATCATCGGTTTTTTTTACAACATTCTTCTTTTTAAAATTATTGTCCTTCTTGTACCCGGCCAAAGAGTAGTGCATGTTAAAAAAAATTTCCAGGTTTTCGGTCAGGCACTAAATAAACTATTAGATCAAAACTGGTAAATCAAAACTGGTAAATCAAAACCGGCAAATCAAAATAGCTAAAATAAAAGAGTATATACTAATTTTAAGGATTGACCTATGATCATATTAAAGTCAAAGTAATAATTATCATGTCGTAAATAATATCAGGTTATATGTACCGGGTATTGATGAATCTTGTTTAGTAAAAAAAATAACCTAAAGTTATAATAACCATAATATTAATTAGTTTGACTTATAGTTTGTATTGGTTTTACTCTGACCAGTGGAGGATAATAAATTAGGGGAGTAAATCATTGAAATGATAGTTTTGATTTTGTTAGGAGCCGGGGCTTATGTCGGCTGGAATATAGGAGCCAATGACACTGCAAACTGTGTCGGCACAACCGTGGGGTGTGGTCTGATATCATACAAGCGTGCTGTGATCCTGGTTTCAATATTTGTTATAATCGGTGCAATGATCGATGGTGACCATGTCATGAAGACTGTTGGAAAAGGCATTATCAATCAGCCCCTTGATTATCTGGCCATTTTTGTTGCTTTGTTATGTTCCGGTGTTTTTGTCACATTGGCCACTTTCTTCAGCATTCCCACTTCAACATCCCAGGCTATTGTTGGAGGCGTTTTAGGAATCGGCCTTGCAACGGGTGCTCAGATTCAATATTCAAAACTTCTCATTATCGCAGAAAGCTGGATTCTATGTCCGATTCTGGTATTGGGACTTTCATTTGGGCTTTATTATCTTTTAACAATATTTATCAGGCACTTGAGAGTAGGGACCCTGCTTGTTCAAAATGCCCTGGGCTGGCTTTCAATCATGTCGGCATGTTATCTATCCTATTCCATGGGGGCAAATAATGCTGGAAATGCCGTGGGACCCATCTCAAATCTTGGGATTGTAAACCCTCAAATACTGCTTGCCATTGGAGGTGTTTCCATTGCCATAGGTGCAATCACTTATGGTAAAAAAGTAGCTAACACCGTGGGTAAAGGGATTACACCACTGGATATACCCGGGGCTTTTATTGCCCAGATATCTTCAGCCTTTGGTATGCACATGTTTTCACTTATGGGTATTCCCGTGTCCACTTCTTCTGCAATTGTTGGAGCCGTTGTTGGGGTCGGTCTTGTCAAAGGTGCCAGATCAATCAGTAAAAAAACCATATTGATTATTCTTGCGGGATGGGTATTAACACCTGCTCTGGCAGCAATAGCAGCATTTTTATTGTACAAATTGTTAAAAGGCTTTGTATTTTGAAACCGGGTTAATTAAATTAAATAATATTATATATAATGTTTTAAGGAGGGAAGAATGATCCTTTTTAAAAAAGAAAAAGAAGTCATTGAGCTTATTGAAAAGCATGCAGATAAAGTAGAAGAGTGCATATCAACTTCTTTTAATACGTTATCAGCCTATCTTAATGGCGATATCGCAAATGCCAAAAAACTGGCCCGGCAGGTGGACAACCTGGAATCCCATGCCGATCTTATCCGGCATCAGGTGAGGGACAGATTGTATGGGGGAGCCTATATGCCTCTGCTAAGAGAGGATGTGTACAAACTTGTGGAGAGCCTTGATATGGTTGCAAATGCTGCGGAAAAGTGTTGTGATGCATTCTTAAATCAAAGGCCGATAATTCCTGAGTTAGTCAAACAGGATTTTTTAACAATCACCAAGGTTTCAACTAGTGTTATAGAGCCTCTTAAAGAGGCACTATTGTGTTATTTAAAAGGTTTGTGCCCCATGGAGGTTTCCCGTCAGCATGCAAAGGATGTTGGGCTTATCGAGTCAAAAGTAGACAGCCTGGATTGGGACCTTACTAAAAAAATATTCTCCTCTGATCTTGCGTACAGCCATAAGCTGCATCTAAAAATTTGTGTTGAGCATATTGTAACCCTGACGGACAAGGCTGAATATGCTGCTGACTATCTGGAGGTTGTTGCTTTGAAAGCTATGATTTAAACGGACAAAATAATTATATAAATTTCAGATCAAAGGAGGTGTACACAAAAATAATACTATTTTTTTAAAGAAGTGACTTATGTCCTGGTTTTAAACATTCCAGGTAAATCAATGGTTTTTAGAAAGGAGAAATTATGATGAAGTATAAAATTTTTTTCACTGTTCTAATGGCAGCATTAATTACATTTACAAGTCCTATCACCAGTGTATGGGCTTCAGATTCCATCAGTGCATATATGGGATTTTCACGGGAAGTAAATGAGGCACTTGCAAAACAAATTCAGGATAAACTGGGTATTGAGGTGAAGAATATTACCCTGTCCTGGGGCGAGATCTGGGCCAGGCTGAAAACTGAGTCCCCAAGGTTTAATGCAGACATGGTGTTATCATTTGGTGCATCTGAAGCCATAAACGGTGCTAAAAAAGGATATTATGAAGCCTATCATTCGCCGGGATGGGATGGTATTGACGATGCTTTTAAATCAAAAGACGGCACATACTATGCCCTTGGAACATTTTCATTTCTTCTTTTAGGCAATACAAAGAAGCTTGCGGAAAAG
>JABIYQ010000242.1 GCA_018702715.1 Desulfobacula sp.
CTAATATTTACAATAAAGCATTTCCTTTGAGTTAAACCAACCAGTTTTCTAAAGCAAACACAAAATTTTTTATTCTTTAATTAAATTCCCTCCAAAGATATTTACATCTCTATCACAACCTGAAATAATGGTTACTCAAATAATCAATTTCAAGGAGTTCATTAATGTTTAACCATATTATCAATGCCTGTGCAAGATTAAATGGCCATGCCAATTATACCCCTGTAATGACCTCTGGCACTTTGGACAAACTTGTGGGGGCAGATATCTATTTAAAGTGTGAAAACTTTCAAAAAATCGGTGCCTTCAAGTTCAGGGGTGCATTTAACAGCATTTCTAAACTTACAGCACTTGAAAAATCAAAAGGGGTCATCACCTATTCCTCGGGAAACCATGCCCAAGCTGTTGCTCTTGTGGGAAAGATGCTCAATGTTGAAACAACCATTGTCATGCCAAAAACTGCACCTGCAACAAAACTTGCTGCAACAAAAGAGTATGGCGCCATTGTTATTGAATATGATCCTGAAGAAGGAAGCCGGGAAGATATTGCATTAAAAATCCAGGAAGAACAGAGATTGACAATGATCCCTCCATTTGACCATCCAGATGTCATTGCCGGCCAGGGAACAGCGACTATTGAGCTGTTTGACCAGGCCGGTCAACTGGACATGCTGTTAACCCCCTGTGGCGGTGGAGGGCTTTTAAGTGGTTCTGCCATTGCCGCAAAAGGCAAAAACCCTGACTGCAGGGTCATTGGTGTGGAACCGGAACTTGCAGATGATGCCTGCAAGTCATTTAAAACCGGGGTCCTTCACACGATTAAAAATCCCGACACCATTGCTGACGGCACAAGAACACCGTCTCTTGGAAAACTTACCTTTCCCTTGATACTAAAAAATGTTGACGAAATGGTTACAGTTTCGGAAAAAGATATTATTCAAACCGTGCAGTTTTTATTTTTCCGTATGAAACTTGTGGTGGAACCCTCTGGTGTTCTCGGTCTTGCCGCCCTTTTAAACAAAAAAATTGTGCCAAAGGGAAATATCGGTGTTATCTTGAGCGGCGGAAATATTGATGCCAAAACCATGACAATGATTCTAAAAAAGGGGAGTTGAATGAAAGTAACTGTTTGCGAATTGCCCAACAACTGGACAGAATCCGACACCTATTGGAATGGATTGATACATCATCTTGAAACTAAAAAATCTGATCTGCTCGTTCTGCCTGAAATGCCGTTTTTTAAATGGATCACAAAATCAAATGCTGTTGACCCCCAACTCTGGCACAAGGCGGTAAAAGAACATGATAAATGGATTGACAGATTATACGAACTGCCCGTGGAGATGACCATTGCCTCAAGACCCATAATAGAAAACAGCAAGCATTTAAACAGAGGATTTATTTTTACCCGGGAAAAAGGCTATGCCCCGATTCATGACAAATACTATCTGCCGGATGAACCCGGATATTATGAAGCCTCCTGGTACGATAGAGGTAAAGAAAATTTTGATACTATCCGTATCAATGGAATCCGGATCGGATTTCTCATCTGCACTGAAATCTGGTTTACTAAGAGAGCCAGACAGTATTTAAAGCAGAACATTGATATTCTTGTCTGCCCAAGAGCCACTCCAAAAACAAAAGTTGACATCTGGGTGACGGGGGGCAAATCAGCTGCCATTGTATCCGGGGCATTTTGTCTTTCATCAAATTACAATGGCCCAAACACCAGAGAAGAAGATTTTGGCGGAACCGGCTGGATAATTGAACCTGAACGCGGCGATGTGCTTGGAACAACTTCTTTGGATCAAAATTTTTTAACCATTGATATTGATATTAATGAAGCCAGAAATGCAAAGAAAACCTATCCCCGCTATGTAGAAGAATAAGTGTAATTATTTAAGCTCTCACGCTTGACACCACCCTGTCTGATGGATATTTGTTTCGATGCTAAACGCTTAACCTCCTGCAAATATCCATCAAACAGAGCTTTGGGGATAACTTTTTTTTAACGGGCTGAACAATTACAAATAATTTATACTATGCCAAGCCATAGTCCATAGGTAAAGCCTGAAATAATAGTACAGATGGAGATGGCTGCCACTGCAAAATCAGGGTCCCCTCCAATCTCTTTTGCCATGATATAAGTAAGGGTTGCAGTTGGAGAAGCGAGCAGAATCAATCCTGGAAGATAATCTTCCGGCGCTATGGATAAAACCTTAAATAAGAGTAATCCTATGGCCGGAGTGATGATAACCTTTAAAAAACTTGATACCAGGACATTTAAAAACCGGGGTTTTATTTTTTCAAAGGAAAGGGATGCCCCGATAATCAAAAGTGCCAAGGGAAGAGCCATGCCCTTTAAAATTTCCAGAGCCCTGTCAATAATAAGTGGCATTTGGATATTGGAAAGAGAGAATAAGATGCCTGCCAGAGCAGATAATATTACAGGATTGGCCATGGTTTTTTTCATGGTATCAAACATTTTGGGGCGATCTTTATTGTTCCCCTTGTGGTATTGCAAGATAATGACCGCCATTATGTTCTGCAGTATCATTACAAATCCTGATAAAATAGCGGCTTTTACAAATCCACCGTCCCCCAGATAATAGAATGCAACGGCAAGGCCGATATATCCAAGATTGCCGTGAAACGAACTTTGAATAAAAGATCCTTTTGATGATCTTTTAATTTTTAAAAACCGGGTGATTCCCGTGGCAACTGCAGCAATAACCACCAGAGACGTCAATGTGATGGAGATAACTGCAAAATTCATCTGGGTTTTTAGCGCGGCTTTTGAAATGGAAGAAAAAATCATGGCTGGAATGGCAATGTAATATACCAGGCGGTTGCCCTGGTGTAAAAAGTCCGGTGTGATAAATCCTCTTTGTTTTGCAAACAGGCCTAAAAAAATGATGATAAAAATCGGGATAATAGTTGAGATAATATTCATAACAAAAACTCTTCCTTTGACTGCCACCACCCAATGGTGGTGCCAACTCTCTGGAATTGGATATTTTCTTCTACTTCAATTTCACGTATCCAGTCTGCAAGGCCTGACGCATGATGGATGATCAGTGGTGTGCTGTGACGGGGTAAAATATCGTGTGACAGCTGGTACATACTGATGACTTTATTGATCCCATGGGAAATCTGTTTATTGTCCCAGGGGGTGGGGTGGATAAACCCGTTATTAGCCCCTTCTTCTTTCAGGTAGCCCAAATGGGCCGGGTATCTGGATTTTAATTTCCTTATGGC
>JABIYQ010000281.1 GCA_018702715.1 Desulfobacula sp.
GCCTGACTTCATTCATCATGTGAAACATGATTTGCATTCCCCTATTGGGAGTACCCAATAAAAATCCCCGGCACTTGCCTTTACTGCCAAGAGAAAGGGAACAGGTTGGACTGCCATGGATTCCCATTTTTTCTTCAACCCCTGTACATACCACATCATTTAATTCACCGAATGTTCCATCTTTGTTAACCCAGATTTTGGGAACAATAAACAGGGAAATACCCTTGGTTCCTGCAGGAGCACCTTCAATTCTGGCAAGTACGGGATGAATAATATTTTCAGTAAGATTCTGTTCCCCATTTGTAATAAAAATTTTACTGCCCGTAATTTCATAGGTGCCATCATCCAGTTTTTTTGCCGAGGTTGTCAATGCCCCGACATCTGATCCTGCGCCGGGTTCCGTCAACAGCATTGTTCCTCCCCAGACACCGGTATAGAGTTTTTCTAAAAACAAATCTTTTTGTTCCTTTGTCCCAAAAAGATCAATCATTTTTCCGGCACCATGGCTGAGAATGGGATATGTTGTTAAAACATAATTTGCACTGGTAATATATTCTAAGGCTGCCTGGGCAATACTAAATGGAAGCCCCTGTCCGCCATATTCAGGGTTTTCAGTTAAAGCACACCATTCACCTTCCACCAGAAGTCTGTGGGGTTTTCTCAAACATTCCGGCACTTTGACCATACCATTTTCAAAAACAACGCCATCTTTATCGCATTGAGTATAGGTTGGAAATATTTCTTTAACGGCCAGGTTTTTAGCTTCTTTTATCACCATATCAAACATTTTTTTATTAAATGCCTGGTATTTAGATGATTTTAAAAATGTATCAACCTGGAATTGTTCATAAAGGACAAAATCAATATCTCTTTGATCGCTAAGTTTTGGGGCCATTCTGCACCTCTTGTATGTATTAATATTTAGTGTTTGGACGAAAACTCACCCATCTGCTGCGTTGCTTCAAAATTATGAAATCCTCATGTACAGCAGTACACTCCGGTTTCAGAATTTCTTGCGCCTTGCATATGGGCAACTTTTCGCCCAAACACGGGGTTTTTTCTTCAGACACTATTTAGGTAAGTGAAATTTACTTATCCGGAATAAACATGTCAAGAGAAAAACAACTATGGATCAATCATGTGAACAGTGTTTATAAAAATAGATGTAAAAAGCCACTTCTGAGTATCAGGTCTTAAGACAATGTACTATAATTTAACTAATGGAGTTTTCTTTTGTTTTTTCTTAAAATTTTCATTTCCAGTGGCCAGGAGACTTTCGATGGTGATTTCATCGAGACGATTAAACATTGCACGGCCGGCCTCAATCCAGACCCATCTGGACAGACACTCTCCTGCCCCGTTGCAGGCTCCACAGACCTGTTTCCCCTGCTCTGCACAATCTATAATGACCATAGATTCCTCTAAGATCCTAACAATTTGCCCAATGGATATTTTATCTGGAGATTTAGCAAGCCTGTGCCCGCCAAGCTGGCCTCTATAGCTTTCTAGGATTCCTGCTTTTTTCAGTTTGCTCGTGATCTGTTCCAGGTATTTTAATGAAATATTCTGCCGACTTGCAACATCACTCAACGGCACTGGTTTTTCTTTGCCGTAAGTTGCAATATCAAGGAGAAGCCTTGTTCCATACCTGCTTTTGGTTGTTACCCGCATAACCTCTCCTCAAACAATCAAAAATCCCTATTCCTCTTCCTCCACAGGACGTAAATGCTCCGGAATAATAAGCATTTTTATAATCAGTGGCTTTAAAAATGACCATCTGATACCAATCTCAAATTCTTCTTCCAGGTCGCGGATAGCATCCCAGCAGTTATGACAGGGTGAAATTACAAGTTTTGCTCCTGTTGCAAGGATCTGATCTCTTTTGACTTTAAGACCTATATTTCTTTGTTTTCTAAAGTATCCAATGCCATTAAAACCGCCGCCGCCGCCGCAACAAAAATTATGTTCCTTATTAGGCGACATGTCTATAAAATAACCCGGTTCTACAATATAGGATATGATTTCTCTTGCAGTCTCTCTTAATCCATGGTTTCTGACATAGTTGCATGAATCCTGCAGTGTAACGGGTTCTTTAATTCTCTTGGCAGGGTCTATTTTCAGTTTACCCGTCCTTAACGCCTCTGCAAGCCATTCAATATAATGAATGGATTCAACAGGCGGTCTGCCGCTTTTTCTACCGGCCCAGTAAGGTCCTTCAACAACAGTTGCTCTGTGGGCATGGCCGCATTCAGTCCCGATCATTCTTTTTGGTCTTAAGCGTTCCATGGCATCATAGACACTTTCCACCTGCATTTTACAGGCTGCCCAGTCCCCTGCAAACATTGCAAGACTTGTCAATTCCCATCCTTTTGACGGAACAGTCCAACTTTCCCCGGCAAGATGGTAGAGGATAGCAGCTTCAGCCAGATCTTCAGGATAATGTTTTGCCTCTCTGGCATTAACCGTGTACATGATATCTGCATCTTCCACATCCACGGGTACGGTCAAGCCGGGATAATCTTCTTCATACTCTTCCACCATCCACTCAAAGGTATCAATATAATCTTCACTGGTTATGTCCATCTGGGCATTATAAACCCTGTGCATACCGGCTCCGATTTTCATTTCCCAGGGCACAAATCCCTGCTGGTATAAAAGACCGCGAAGATACCCGAACATAATTCCCGTATCAATTCCATGGGGACAATAGGTCCCACAACGATTGCAGCAGGTACACTGAGCCCATGCAACTTCCATTGCATGAAGCATAAATTTATTATCAACCTTGCCTTTTCTTTTTATGATTTCACCAAGAGTTGACTGAATCTTAAAGGCTGGAACCTGTTTGGGATCTCTGTCATTGGCAAGATACAAAAAACAGCTGTCGGCACACATACCGCAATGAGCGCAGATTTCAAGCCATGTTCGGATACGTGTTTTACAGGTATTCTGGATTGTTTTCCATAAAAGATCAGAATCAATTTCCAAACTTTTCATTTCTTCATAATATGTTTTACCGCTCTGATCGGCAAGAAGGGTTGTGATACCTTCTGCTGTGTCAACGGGTTTTTTATTACATAATGTTCCTTCTGGCATGGATTATCTCCTTAAAAGCTGGTTTAAATGTTACTACCAGGCCATTTTACTTCCTTTTAGTCCACCTCGTTTGATTCCAAAATCCATTCCAAGCTGTGCCCTTGAAGCAAAAAATAAAAATACATGGGAAAGCTTGGTAAAGGGTATGGCAAAGAGAACGATTTCACCTGTAAGAATATGGGCGGTCAACCAAAATGAATAATCACCCACCTGATAACGGGCAAGCATCCCTGTAATAAAAGGCGCCATGGAAATCAACAGGATACCCCAGTCTTTTCTATCCGTTAGAATTCTTACTTCAGGAAGAACAAGTCTTCGCAAAATTAGAAAAAACAAACTTATTACAGCTATCCATGTCAAATAATCCGCAACGGGTGTGCTAAGATTAAAAAACAAAGAAAACCCCAGCTTTTCTTTTAAAAACACATTATGGCCGATAAGAAAAAGCGGTAGGAGAACGGCTCCTAAATGAAATCCGAAAAATGCTGCCGCCATGACAGGTTGTGCTCTCCAGCCATAGGTACCATAAGGTATAAGCCATTTGTAAATAGATCTTACAGCTCCTCTAAAACCCATGGCCGGATATTCTTTGTACGCGACTCTGTCCAATTGCCATGAAAGACCGTTAAAATACTGATAGAATCGTACAATCATTCCAATAATACAGACCCCAAGCGCTATATAAAAAA
>JABIYQ010000408.1 GCA_018702715.1 Desulfobacula sp.
AAAAGAAAAATATTAAATGAAAACAATATTAATCCTGAACATAACCCCACTGATTTTACCCTGTTAAAAATTACATTTGATCGTGAATGGATTCTTGGAACGGCTCAAAAAGCAGGTGATATTGTGGGTATGGTGGATAAGATCGAGAGCCTGCAGGACCAACTGCAACAGTATTATGAAAATGACCTGCTGGTCGGCAATGAGACCTACCGGGATGAACATCGCCAGCTTTTTATCCTGCCACGCCTGGGAACCTGGCAAAAAAATGGCAGGGACGTTTTCCCGAAACTGCATCAAAAGTTTGAACAGGTGCTTGATAAAATTCTGGGTAAAAAAATAATCAGCCTTCTTGAGGAATACAATTGCCACGGGTTTCCCTATACCATAGAATTTGCCGATAGCTCTGCCTTTGTCCTTCCCATCCTTGAAAGTGACCGTATTTTAGCCATAACCAGGGAACTGCTTATAAATGAAGCTGTGTGCAATCAGTCTGTGGCTGCCATGCTTTTAATCGTAAAAGTTAATCCCACAGGGGAAAGATGTGAGGTGTGCGGTTTACAGACAGCAGCAAACAACAAGGAAAGGATTTGCGATACCTGTCATGAGCGGCGGCATAATAAAGACCTGACCGAAAAAAGAAATATTTATTACGAACATATTACCTCCAATCTGCGCAGCCTGATTGATTATAATGAAGAAAATAAACTGCTGTTACTGTCCATTTCTTTTGACCTGTCCCATCTATGGAATGGTGATCTGTTTGAAAATATCCAGTATAAGAAAAAGAAGAAAAAAATTCATAAAAACACCTCTCCGGGGAGATTATTCCGGTCCCATGAAACATTGCAGGATTTTTTTAAAACCTTTCATCGAAAACTGGCAGGTTTGTATCCAAAGAAAATTTTTCCGATTACGCTTTCTCCGGTTCGGATGGAGTTTGTTGTGTCAGCCCGCGGAATGGATGACGTCATTACTCTTCTGTACCGGCAATATGAAGAACAATTTGGTAAGGTCAGAATGCATCTGCCCTTGTCTGTTGGGGTTATTGTTTTTTATCATAAATTTCCTCTCTATGTCGTCCTTGAAGCTGCAAACCGCATGCGCAAACATCTAAGATCAAAAGATAAAGCATTTATAATTGTGCAAAACAAAGAAAATATTTGTCACTCAGACCTTTTACTGAAACTGGATTGGTATGGGCAGCCAATGATGGTTAACTGGACAGTCCCAACCTGCCGCAGCGATGGAGAAAAGGATTCTTTCTATCCATACTTTAATGTCGGGGAAAATGATACACGTGTTCAACAAATAGAGTCAGATGCTGAATTGCATGCCAGAGAAGGCTGTTTTGACTTTCTGCTCCTTGATTCCGCAGTACGCAGGTTTGCCATCACCCCCCAGGGTTTGAAACATCATATCTTAGGCAGCAGGCAGGCCTGGCCTTTCTCGGCATGGCAAAATTTTCAGAGGCTGGGGCTTTTGCTGGGAAAACTTGAAAAAAGCCAGATAAGTCATATTGAAAATTTGCTTGTGGAAAAGCGGATGCAATGGGGTGAAGCATGGCAGACCTCAGATGATGTCATAAAACAATTCTGTATTTCTGTTGTCATGTCACCCAACGGCTTTGGCAAAAAGAAAAAAGACGGCAGGTATCTGCTGCTGGATGACAAAAGTAATGGAAATGAAGTTCTTTTGGATTCTGATAAAACATTGCTGATTAGCGCTGCAGCAAACGGCTTGCTTCTGGATGCAATTGATTTTTTCCTGCATCTTCAGGGGTTAAAATCACAAACCACCACAAAAACGGCAATCCATGAAAAAATATAAGGAGACAAAACAATGAGATGGATTTCAAAGAAATTCTCAGCTGTGGCACTTGACCCTGTCCATATCGGCACAGGTGGTGAACGGCTGGGCAGGGTTGATTTATCTGTTGTACGTGAACCAGTAACCAAAGTTCCAAAAATCCCTGGTACCACCTTATCAGGTGCAATGAAATTTTTTCTTGATCTCAAGCTGAGGGATAAGAATATTAAACACGATATTTGTGCATCCACTAGAGGGAGCAGCCGGCAGCATAACTGGGCTGAATGCCCTGTGTGTTTTGCTTTTGGGTATACTCCCCAGTTAGATAAAAAAGGGGCAAAAACAAAAATAAATCCACAATCTGCCCAGGGCGTTCTGCAGTTTACAGACGCTTCCTTGCTTGCATACCCCATTCCAACCATAACCGGGCCGGTATGGTTGACGACCAAAACCCGGGTCAAAGAAATTCTCGGCCTCGGCGATGGGATAGATGCCCCTGGTGAAAGCTGGTTGATGCCTGAGGGATCTGTGGTGAACCCGTTAACGGAAACCCGGTTGAATCTCGGCTGGGTATTATTGGATAAAGGGGATTCTGATTGCCCGGCTGTTTCTGAAATTACAGCATCCGGAATTGATGAAAAATATGGAAAAAATTTTATTGTAGTTGCGGAATGGATTTTTAGTTATTTGGTAAATAATAACATGGAAATTCGTACTTCTGTTGTGATTGATCCTGAGACAGGTGCAGCCGCAAGCCAGGGACTGTTCACCTATGAAGCGGTCGCCCGTGGTGCAATTTTCGGTGTTGAAATAATTGAGAATGATTTTATGCAAGGCTGGCAGAAAGTGGATTGGAATACAGGGATAGCACCAAAACCAGGTGATACTATTGATATGATTTCCGATTATGCCTTGGACGGCATTAAGTCTGTAGGGCTTGGCGGAATGACGACCAGAGGATTTGGACGACTTGCGTTTACCGAATTAAACGGATCATAAGAGGAAATAACATGCAGAATCTTGATTATATGGCCGCAAAATATGGCCAACAAATAATTTTTGGTACAACAAACGATGTCAAGCAGCTTGAAAACAACATCACTTCTGCTTTAAATATTTTACATGGGCAGGGGGTTTATGCCATGTTCCTTTGGCTCTGTGCCGACGTTAAACGGTATAAGATAGGGCAGGGGCTTGATGAAATGCTCCGGGATGATGATTTTCCTTTGCAGCTTGAAGATCCTTTGTTCGATGCCCATAATCCCTTTGATTGCTTACCCAATGTCATAACTAATTTGACCAGTAATTTAAAAACCATGATTTATGTTGTGGAAATGATTAATCAATCCCTTACCTATGCCAGACATAGCGCTAAGGCCAGTTGACAGGAAAATACTATGGAAAAATATGTTCATCAGTGGCGTTTGGTGATAGAGCTTCTGTCGCCCATGCAGATCGGTATTGGTTCTCTTGGCATGGTGGAAAA
>JABIYQ010000611.1 GCA_018702715.1 Desulfobacula sp.
TCTATTTTTTTTAAAAATTTTGGATGGAGATGCGAAAGATCTTTTGTTTTTTCTTTTTGTATTGAGGTGTTATGATTTTTAAATGATTGTACTGCTGCTTCAACTCTTGTTTCATATCCAACACTGGAATCATGTTCATCCAGTTCCAGTACAAGGTAGGGCTTATGGAAGCTTTCCATTATTTGTTTAAAATAATCAACAGCAAAAGAATCTGGTGCACACTTAAAGGAGCTGATATATACCGGATAAATATGCTCAGATTTAGCAATGATATATGCTGCTTTAAGAATTTGTGCCGCATATTTCCAGTGAATCTCTTTTAGCAAAGGTTCAATTTGGGAAAAATCTCTGGTTTCAAAATCAAGCATATCTTGAAAAAAAGTTTTTACACCGATATTTTCAAAAAGCTGAGGAATATTGCTGTTCATTGTCTGGGTCAAAACAGTGTAAGGCCTGCCTAAAAGGACAACATTAATATTAGAGCCATTTGATTTATATTTTGGATATAAAGCTTTCCAGTTTAACTGAGTATTTTTTTTAAATTCCAAAGCACTATCAAATGCTGCGGAAATATCAAAAAATGAAAACAAAAAATCAGAAGATATTTTTTTTAAGGATTTATATAATTCCAGTTTTGTATGAAAATTTGTATAAAGGTACTTAATAATAGGTGATATTATCTTTTTTTCATCAACTTCCGGCAGACATGATATCACGGATGGAGCAAATTGAGTATAGTAGCAATGCTGCCGTCGCCGATTCTCCGCCTTTGGTTTTTCTTCAAAATAGAATGGCAAAAATAAAAAGTCTACTTTATCAATTAAATACTTAATATGACCATGCAAGGACACCAAAGGAGCACAAAACTCAGCGTTTGCAATAGTTTTCCCCAATTTAACAGGATCTTTAAGCTTTGAACTTGTTATTGTTTTAATTCCAAGCCTGGAAAAAAAATGAACCCATAAATCACTGTCTTCAAAGATATGAAGCGCCTTTGGGATACCAATAGTAAAATTATGTTTAATTATCTTTTTTTCAATTTTTGGAAGGGCTTGTTTTCTTATCTTTAACAGATTATAGGCGTTTCCCTTTGCGATCACTTTATTTGTTTGATAATCTCTACCACACAAAAAACCATATGCAATGGTTTTTTCCTCAATATCTGCAATTGTTAATTTGCAATGGTTTGTGCATAATTCACAAATTTCCTGGCGTATTGGAATGTGATGTTTCCATAAATCAAATCCTCGAAAGTTAGAGGTTTTGATTTGTTTTTCCTTTAATAATAAAGCTACGCCAAGAGCTCCTGTCAGGTGACAATATTTTGAAACATGAATGGGTTTGTTTAATTTTTGCTCAAATGCCGCAACAAGGGCCTTGTTTTTGGCTGTGGCACCTTGAAAAAGAATACAATTGCCTATTTTACCGATACTGGCTACTTTTGTTAGATAGTTATCTCTTACAGAATGTAAAACCGAGGCAAGAATTTCATTTTTCCCAAAACCTTGTGCAAAATAATAATTAATATCCCTTTCCATAAAAACAGTGCATCTGTCACTGGCTACCGGTGAAGACACACCTTCAGTTCGATCAGAATATTCAGGTAATGGACAATCTAATTTTAAAGCCTGCTCTTCTATAAAACTTCCAGTGCCGGCGGCACATACCGTATTCATAACAGAGGAGGTGACCATACCATCTCTGAGCAAGGTGAATTTGGCATCCTGCCCCCCGATTTCAAAAATAGTGTCTACATCCCTGTTTAAATTAACAGCTGCTGTTGCATGGGCAGTTATTTCATCGGGCTCGATATCAGAACCTATAATTTTGCCGGAGATTCTTCGTCCTGAGCCTGTGGTACCACACCCATTGATTTTAATTTTGATTCCATAGGTTTTAAAAAATTGATCATGGGCCTTGAAAATTTTTTGAATCGCAATCACAGGTCTTGATGCAGTTTTTGTATAAAACCCGGCAATGGGTATTCCGTCTTGATTGATAAGAATGCTTTTGGTACTTGTTGAGCCTACATCAAGCCCTAAATATCCTTGTATTGTGGAAATTCCGGATGGATTTTGGTAAATATCCGCTTCAACATCTTCAAGGACATAGGAAGAAAAGCAATTAAAATCCGGATATTTTGAAAGCTTAATTTCAAGTCCTGGATATGACAAAAGGATTTCTTTTTGGGCTGGGATAAAAAAATCTTTTATAGATAGATAATCCATTTTTGTATTTTTGCTTTTATTGACGGCCATGTCATCTATTAGACAAAGCGCAGCACCTGTTGCACCATAAAATATTGATTTTGAATCAATGACAAAATCATAGCCGGTTATTTTTTCAAGATGATTTTTAACAGATATATTTTGGGAAACACCACCGCAAAAAACAATTTTTTTTCGGGCATGTTTATATTTGAAAAGCGTGTTGGAAATATTTTTTGCAAGGCCATAACAAAGGCCATCACAGATTTGTTCAATGCTATACCCTTCCTGCTGGGCATGGATCAGATCTGTTTTGGCAAAAACTGCACAGCGTGTTGCAATATTAGGAATTTTTTTAGAATTTAAAAGGGCTTTTTGACTAAGTTCCTGGGATCCTCCTAAAAGGTTTAACCGTCTAGCCTGTTGATCAAGAAAACTTCCTGTGCCGGCTGCACAAGATGTGTTATGTCTGGTGCCGATATAATTGCGATCCTCATCAAACCTGCTCAATGAAAATTTTTCACCGCCAATATGTAAAATTGCGCCAAATATCTCATGATAATGTTTAGCAGCCCGGTTTATCGTCAATTGCTCATCATAAGACTTATTTCTCTGAATAATAGAAGGAGTAGCGTCGGTAACCGCGACATAATGGATATTTTTAATATCAATATTTTCCAGCAATTTTGAAAGACATTGTTTTATTTCTCCATGATGATAACAGGTGTCTGTATGAACAATGTTGCGGTCATAAGTCAACACTGCCATATGAATGGAAACAGATCCCACATCAATACCAAGAATGTTTGATGATAACGCCATGATTATAGTTTTTCCTTTACATGATTCCAGAATTCCACAACACCTTTAAACCAACCGTCTATAAACATTTGTTCATTGTCAATGGAGCTTGAATTCGACTGTTTTGCAAGTTCAGTAGATTGATAAATTTTATCAAAATAATCAGTCATCCTGGGGTGGGAAGTTAGCTCATACGTACCATTAAATTCTAATACGTATAAAAGATCTTCATAATGTGCTGTCTTTGCCCATTGCAGCCCTTCTTCTTTGCCCAGTTTATAAAATTGTTTTTCCCAAATTAATTTTTCCTGCTTTAACCTTTTAATAATCTCAGACATATTATAGTCTTTTGAAAAGCGTTTTTGAAACTCTTCTTTTTTTCGAATAGCATCGGTAACAGCCTCTTGAAACATTTTTGAAAGATTGAAAGAGGTCCGCCACTCTTTGAGTTTTTCATGAAGCAAATCAGGAACACTTAATGTAATTTTTTGAGCCATACCTTTCTCCTGAACTTTTCTTTGTATTATCATCTAATTCTACTATCATACGTATTATTTTTTTTTATACGTGTCAATCACAAATTCTATAATATTTTATAATTTAAAGGATAAATACAAATTCAGACAGTTCAAACCTTGAATTTTAAAGGCATAGCAGATATATATAATAACCATGTTAAATAAATTAATTGAGAGTTTTGGAAAAAGAATATTAATCTTGCTGGAATCCTTTGGCAGGATAATACTTTTTTTCTTAACCGGATTGAAAAATATTTTTATCCCTCCATTTCAGTTTGCTAAAATCATTGACCATACGTGGTTTATAGGATCCAAATCTATTTTTGTTATTGTTTTGACCGGATTTTTTACTGGTATGGTGCTAGGGCTTCAAGGATATTATTCTCTGGTCAAAGTTGGATCAGAGGCAGCCCTTGGTGCTGCAGTGGCTCTGACCCTGATTTCTGAATTAGGACCTGTTTTTACTGCGATTATGATCACGGCAAGGGCAGGCTCATCCATGGCTGCAGAAATTGGTGTAATGCGGATCTCAGAACAGATTGATGCGCTTAAAACCATGCATATCAATCCTGTCAGATTTTTGTTTTCACCACGGATTATTGCCGCTGTTATCAGTTTCCCTTTACTTACAGCACTCTTTGATGTTGTCGGCATCTTTGGCGGATTTATTTCAGGTTCTATAATGCTGGGCATTAATCAACATATTTACATGGACACTGTCATTCAAAGTATTAAAGTGCATGACATTAATGGAGGCTTTTACAAGGCTTTTGCTTTTGCTGTGGTTACCACCACAATATGCTGTTATCGCGGTTATTATACACATTTATACAGTGGTTTTGGTGCAAGAGGGGTCAGTTTATCAACAACCAATGCAGTGGTTCAATCCTGCATTTGTGTTTTTGTTTTTGATTATATTATTACTTTTTTTCTGGTTTAAATATGGATACCCCTTTAATACAATTTGTAGATGTTAGTAAAAGCTTTGGAGAATCTTTAGTTTTAAAAAAGCTTAATTTATCAATTTATAAAGGTGAAATTACGGCCGTAATAGGCAAAAGCGGGACAGGCAAGTCTGTGTTGTTAAAACATATTATCGGACTTGTCAATCAGGATTCAGGTCAGATTTTTATTAATGGCAGGCCGCTCAATCAGCTATCAAGATCAGACAAAAAATCTTTTCACAAAAAATTGAGCTATATGTTTCAGGATAATGCTTTGTTTGATTTCATGAACATATATGATAATATTGCCTTACCCTTGGTTGAGAATTCCACTTTTCCAAAAGATCAGGTAAAAAACAAAGTATTTGAGCTGATGAAACAATTGGGTCTGACGGGTATACAAGAAAAATTTCCAGCACAGCTTTCCGGCGGTATGAAAAAAAGAGTGGCACTTGCAAGGGCGCTTGTGACAGATCCAAAGATTGTTCTTTTTGATGAACCCACAACCGGTCTTGATCCTATAAGAAAGAAAAATGTACATTCAATGATTCAGGAATATCAGAAAAAATTTGAATTTACTGCTGTAATCGTAAGCCATGATATCCCTGAAATTTTTAATGTTGTGCAACGCATTGCATTGCTGGATGACGGTATTATAAAGTTTGAAGGCTCAAAAAAAGACATCCTGGATTCTCACAGTAAAATTTTAAATGACTTTATCGATGGAAAAGACATTTAAAATTGACTATTTGGGTGTTCTATTTAAAGGAAAACCATGAATAAACGAAAGATTGAATTTTATGTAGGACTTTTTGCCATGATTGGCATATTGTGCACTGGATACCTTTTTATTGTTCTGGGTGAAATAAGTCTTGTTCGGGACAAGCAATACCCGGTATATGCTTTTTTCACATCAATATCCGGACTTAAAAAAGGTGCAAAAGTTGAAATGGTCGGTGTAAAGATTGGAGTGATTTCTAATGTAGGAATTGAAAAAGAACGCTTACTTGCAAAAGTAGAATTTCTTATTGATAATAATATTGAACTCTCTGAAGATGTCATTGCTTCTGTTAAGACTTCCGGTATAATAGGACAAAAGTATATTGATATCATGCCCGGAGGTTCTGATATCATGCTTGAACCTGGAGAAGAAATTTTCAATACTGAGCCGTCCCTTGATATTGAATCACTTGTTAGAAAATTCATTTTTAATAAGGATAAAAAATAAGACTTCACTTAATTGGGATTTTGGTTTGAACTATGATTCTTGATAAAATAAAAGGAGATACTCAATCATGGGGAAAAAATATTCTTTTTTGATTTTAACAATCGTTTTTATCCTGATATCAACTGCTTTTGCCCAGGATATTCCTATTTCAGATCCAGTTTTTTATCAAGATCAGGTTTTTTATCAAGATCAGGTTTCCAGATCTTTTCA
>JABIYQ010000559.1 GCA_018702715.1 Desulfobacula sp.
CAGAGAATCACATCCTACAGTCGATCCAGAACCATTGTTAGAAAACCAGAAACTGATCTTGAAAAAATTGCCAACGCCGGTCTTGACAGGCTTCATATAGGACTTGAAACAGGGGATGCAGCCCTGCTTAAGAAAATCAAGAAAGGGGCCACGCCCGAGGATCATGTCAAAGGCGGCCAAAAGGCTATGAATGCAGGTTTCCAAGTTTCAGAATATTGGATGCCGGCACTGGGAGGAAAGGCAATGTCTTACGACCATGCAAAAAACACGGCAATTATCCTCAATCAAATAAATCCCCATTACATCAGATCACGACCTTTTACCCCGCGACCCGGAACGATATTCTTTGAAAAAGCATCCAGAAATGAGCTGGAACGGTTGACCCCTAAAGAACAGCTTTTGGAGATCAAACAAACACTTGAAGCCCTGAATGTAACTTCCAGAATATGCTTTGATCATGCAGGAAATTTTTGGAAGAAATCCAATGGAAGACTCCTTTTAAGTCAAAGTTACGAAGGCTATAAATTTCCGGAAGAAAAAAAAAGTTTACTTGCATTAATTGAAAATAACTTAAGGGGGACCGGATGAATAGAATTATCCTTTTAACTCCTTTGGTCAACGGTTTGGGTGCCGTGGCTATCTATTTTTATTTTTCATTCATCCTGCCTTCCCATGAAATGATGGGTGATATACCGGCTTATTTTTCCCCGCTTTTTACTGCAATCGGAACTGTAGTGCTGTGTTTAATAGGACTTTTATTTTTCCGGAAATCCTTAAGAAACATGTTTGATGTGGCACTTGATAAAACACAAATTCATTCTCTTGAAGAATCGGAAATTCATCACCTTCAAAGAGAAGCACTCAAATTTCCAATGGTTGTTGCACTTACCGGCTTTATGATCTGGGTACTGGCTGGTTTTATTTTCGGTTTTTTAGAACCGTTGATCACAGCCAGGATTTTTAATGTTAAGACGCCTGATCTCGTTTTTTGTATGAGACGATTTTTAGGGATCTCTCTCCTTGGAGGAGGCATTACCTCTTTGATTCTATATTTTGTTATGGAAAATACATGGAGATCATATGTCCCTAATTTTTTTCCTGAAGGTCATTTAAACAGAGTAAAACACGTGTTCAAGCTTAATGTGAGAAAACGATTCTTAATCGTATTTTTGGGTATAATCTTTATCCCATTACCCACAATGGGTATGACCATTTTTGCAAGTATCCGGGAAATGAATATGTCAGATGCCATCACAAGGAGCCAGATCATTGATTCGCTTGTTTGGGAATTGGGATTCATCGCTTTTGATTTAGTGGCAATTGTCATCATACTGGCATATTTTTTAACAAAAAGCATTTTGGTTCCGCTCATAGGTATTAAAAAAGCCATTAAAGAGATTGAAAACAATAATCTGGATACCCAGGTAAAAATTTTATCCAATGATGAGTTGGGAGAGGTGGCTGAAGGATTTAATTTGATGATTAACAGCTTAAAGGAAAGCCAAAAGTTAAGAGAATCTTTTGGGAAATATGTGTGCAAGGAAATCCGGGATGAAATAATTGCCGGTAATCCAACACTTGATGGTGAAATGAAAAGAGCAACTCTGCTGTTTTCAGATCTGAGAAATTTTACAGGTCTTGTGGAAAAAAATCATCCCAAACAAGTTGTGGAAATCATGAATCAGTATTTTAACGAAATGTCTTTAGCAGTAAAAGAACATAAAGGTCTTATCCTTCAATATGTAGGAGATGAAATAGAGGCGGCTTTTGGTGTACCCATCGGTTTTGATGACCATCCGGAAATGGCTGTAAAAGCAGCACTTAAAATGAGAGACAGGCTTGCCCTGTTAAATAAAAAACTTGAGCAGGATGGCTTTGAACCCCTGGCCCATGGTATCGGAATCCATTCAGGTGCAGTGCTTGCGGGTAATATTGGAAGCACTGAGAGAATGTCATATTCGCTGGTGGGGGATACTGTTAACTCAGCATCAAGGATTGAAGGGCTTACTAAAGATTACGGGTGTGATATTATTTTGAGCCAGACCACATACAATCTTTTAACAGGATACTATAAAACACAGCAGCTTGCTCCGGTAAGAGTTAAGGGCAAGGAGGATGAGCTTATTATATATAAACTTTTATCATAGAAACATGAGGCATTGTTTTTCGCATGGTGTGGTATAATTTGGTATACTTTTTTGCAACAAAAAAAATAAATGGATTCCTATAATAATTTGGATAAAAAATATAATGAAGCTTAAAGATGCTATTTAAAGATGAAAATGAGTTTTCACTTTTTCCAAAATGTTTTTTTTTGGCCGCCATTATTTTTGTAACTCTTTTAGCCGGCCATTTAATGTTCAACGATATAGATGAGTTGTCTTCTTTCTTAAAACCCTATGCCATAAACGGTGATTTTAATCGCCAGGTTGTTCTGATGTTTTGTTTAGTATTTTATGTTTCAAGATTAATTGTCACTGTATTTATTTTTTTAAAACGAAAAATGGCCTGGAGTGAAATGCTTTTTGTTTCAACTCTGATGTCCTTTGCCTTATTTTCATTTGTCAAAGTGGGCGGCAACTCTTATCAACCGATTGGAGTTTTGGATTATTTTAGCATACTATTATATCTGATCGGTTCATGGTTGAATACAATTTCTGAATACACAAGATATCTGTGGAAAAGCCATGATAAAAATAAAGGGCACCTCTATACCCAGGGCTTGTTTAAATATTGCATGCATATCAATTATTTCGGTGATATACTTCTTTTTATCGGTTTTGCTATGCTTACTCGCCATTTGTCAATGGTGGTCATTCCCCTTGTCATGGCTTTGAATTTTATATTTTTTATTATCCCCAGACTCGATACCTATCTGTCAAATAAATATGGTAAAGCGTTTAAAAAATATGCTGAAAAAACAAAAAAATTTATACCGGGAATTTACTAAGACCTTGGATTTGAACTTTCGATTTTCCCTTGAACTGGCAATACGTATCATAAGAATAAAAACAAATAGGCATAAATAATAAAATGAACATTTTGAACCGGCCCTGGAAAATGGGAACACTTGAAATTAAAAATGCTTTGGTGCGCAGTGCCACGGATGAAGGATTGTCTACTGAAATAGGAGCTCCAACTCAAAGACTGATTAATGTCCTTGCAGCACTTGCAAAAGGAGGTGTGGGGTTGATCATTGCAGGAACAGCCTATATCAGCCGCCAAGGCAGATGGGGAAACACAGGCACTGGAATGGACAATGATAGACTTATCAAACCTTTAAGTCTATTGTGCAGGCAGGTTCAAAAAAAAGGAGGAATCCTTGCAGCCCAGTTATTGCATTGTGGGTCCACTGTAAATCCAACAATGCTGCATGAAAAAAAATCTCTTTTCGGACCTTCTAAGATGGATGATCCTGTTTCCGGGCTTCGGGTTCTGGAATTGAGCAAAGACCATATTTTAAAAATTGTGGATGATTATGCAAAAGCTGCTATGAGAGCAAAAAAAGCAGGATTCCAGGCGGTTCAGATCCATGCGGCCCACGGGTATCTGATCAATCAATTTTTAAGTGCATCACGAAATTGGCGTAAGGATCAATACGGTGGATCACCAAAAAACCGGGCCCTTTTTTTGTATAACGTTTATGAAGCCGTCAGGGGGGAGGTGGGCAAAGATTTCCCCGTTTTTATCAAAATGAGCGCCTATGACGGATTTCACGGAGGCGTTATGCCCCAAGATGCAGTCCAGGTAGCCTCGGATCTGGATGCCATGGGAATCGATGCTATTGAGGTTAGCGCAGGCACCCCCGAGGGTGCTAAAAAAGGCGGCTGGGATCATATCATTCCAGCGCCTTTCAAGGAAGGCTCTTTGCTCAAATATGCCCTGCAGATCAAAGAAAAGGTCAATTGCCCTGTTATCTCAGTGGAAGGATGGCGGGATCCTCTGAAAGTTACAAAAACCTTAGAAAAAATAGATGCCGTCTCAATGAGCCGGCCTTTTATCAGAGAACCTGATTTAGCCAATAGATGGTTAAATGGAGATCTTTCCACAGCCCTTTGCATATCCTGCAATAAATGTCTTGATCTAACATTGAAATCTGGATTGGGGTGTATTTTTCATAAACGCAAGAAAAATGAAAACGCTTAACTTCACTATAACACTATTTTATTTGCTGACGCAATTTCGCCCTTTCCCTTTAGCTCTATAAAGGGCCTTATCTGCGAGTTTTAAAACCTGGTCAGATGTTTTAGCCTTTTCATTTCTTTCAGCATACCCAATACTAATTGTGACTTCCACCTCACGATTATTCTTCTTTGTTTTCTTTTTTTTATCTTTTACCCGTCTTTCTTGTTTTCGCAACATAAACCGATTGTCCGCAACATTTGCCCGTAACAGCTCAAGATGAACCTTAACTTCAGAGGCAGCCATACCGGAAAATACCACTGTAAACTCTTCTCCACCATATCGGAAAGACTTTCCGCCACCCGTGACCGCCTTTAATTTATTACATAAAAGGCGCAACACATCATCGCCTGCATCATGGCCATAGGTATCATTAAATTTTTTGAAATGATCGACATCCACCATGGCAATAGAGTATTTGCTTCCAAGCTTGTTAAATGTTTCATTCAGTGCTCTTCGACCCGGCAGATTGGTCAGTTCATCAAGATAAGCCATGCGATATGATTCACTTACCAGTGTCAATAAAGGAAGTAACAATACAAAACTGAATAGAATCGCTATCGTTACAAGGTCCTTTGCCGGAAATGTTATCGCGTATAGCACCAGAATCATGGCTGTTATAATAGCACTGCGAAAAGGATTAGCCCGGTACAGATAAGAAAGACTCACAATAAACAGACTAATCAAAATAGAAAGCAAGGCGGTTTGTGAAAAAAACAGCAGTTTAACCTCTAACTCGGGGAAAAGTGCCATATTAATAATATGAACCCATTCAGGATTTTTAGTTTTAATCAACCAGACCAGGAGAATTAACTGGAAAGCGATAAAGGCAAGCCGTGATAAACCCGTCAATGTAGTGATCCCACGCTCTGAGTAAAAAGAAATCACTGCAATGTTCAGGGCAAGAAATATTACAATAGTGTTCAGGATCAGAGCGTTATTGTTGCCACCTATCACGGGCAACCAAAACAAATAAGCATAAACCAGTGAAAAAAGGATTGTACTAAAGATCACAAGACTGCGGTTGAATCTTATACCCATTACAAAAGAAATTAACATCAGCATAAAAGGTAATAACTCCAATACTGGAAGATATCGAGCAGATATCTGCGGGATCAGTCTTGTGGAAAAAATAGCAATGCTAAGAAAGATTAAGTTAAAAAACAGACCTGCCAATATTCTTTTCATTACAAACAAAATCTCCAGTACTATTTTAGAGAAAAAATATGTATCAAAAATTTCGTATCAATATTTCTGATATCTGTAAAGGTATATTAACTATTCAGCTTTTATGAAATTATAATTTATTGTAGGAAGAGGTGCTTTGATGGGGCTTGAATCTCCGCGGATAGTATTTATTTCCCATCTGTGTTATAAAAATGGTATGGAAAAATATTAGTATTTATACAAATCGATTGGATTAATACTATGAAAACAATGAAAGCAATTGTCAAAGCAAAATCTGAAAAAGGATTATGGCTTCAGGATGTTCCCATCCCGGACATCGGCCACAATGAAGTTTTAATAAAAATTAAGAAAACTGCCATTTGTGGTACGGATGTTCACATCTATAACTGGGACAAATGGTCGCAGCAAACCATTCCTGTTCCCATGCACGTTGGCCACGAATTTGTGGGAATAATTGAAAAAACAGGTTCCCATGTAAAGGATTTTTTGCCTGGTGACCTGGTCTCAGGAGAAGGCCATCTGGTTTGCGGCCATTGCAGGAACTGTCTGGCCGGACGAAGGCATTTATGCATGAACACAAAAGGGGTGGGTGTAAACAGACCGGGGGCCTATGCCCAGTATCTTGCTATACCCGTAACCAATGTCTGGTATTGTGATAAAAATATTCCCCTGGATGTGCTGGCCTGTTTTGATCCCCTTGGAAATGCCACTCACACTACACTTTCTTTTGATGTTCTGGGAGAAGATGTCCTTATAACCGGTGCCGGTCCCATTGGATGTATGGCTGCTGCCATTGCAAGACATGCAGGAGCCAGATTTGTGGTGGTAACAGATGTGAATCCTTACAGACTAGCCCTTGCCAAAAAAGCAGGTGCCACCCTGACCATTGATGTGAGCAAATACAGCATTGAACAAGCCCAAAAAAAACTGGGTATGAAAGAAGGATTTGATGTGGCCTTGGAAATGTCAGGAAACCCTACAGCCTTAAGATCAATCCTTGATAACATGTGTCATGGCGGGAAAATTGCCCTTCTAGGCATTATGCCCGACAATACGGATATTGACTGGAATAAGGTTGTATTTAACATGCTGACTATCAAAGGTATTTATGGCAGGGAAATGTATGAGACCTGGTATAAGATGAGCAGTATGATCCAGACCGGCCTTGATATATCCCCCTTAATCACCCATAAATTTCATTACACCCAATTTGAAAAAGGATTTGATGTAATGAGATCAGGTCAATCAGGGAAAGTCATTCTTGATTGGGATTAGCCAAATTTAGCTCAGGCACTATTTAGTACCTGACCGAAAACCCATGTTTGGACGAAAAGTTGCCCATATGCAAGGCGCAAGAAATTTTGAAACCGGAGTGTACTGTAGTACATGAGGCCCGATTTATAATTTGGCAGAATTTTGCAGCAACGCAGCAGATGGGTGAGTTTTCGTTCAAACACTATTTAATTTTTTTTTGGAGTAAAACAAAATGCCCACCAACAAACTTGATATATCCCTGACAGGAGAATTGGAAGCCTTAAAACAAGAAGGAAGAGCTAAAGCACCAGAAAGAATAATTGAACAATATATCCCCCCAGAGGGCAAAAAAGGACCCAGGTATAAACTTGTCGGAAGTGATAAGCAATTTATAAGGCTGAATTCCAATTCTTATTTGTCCCTTTCCAATCATAGCGAACTTGCAGCTGCGGCAGATGAAGCAACCCAAAAATTCGGAGTTGGGCCCGGGGCCGTAAGATTTATTGATGGAACCTTTATCCATCATGACCAGCTTGAAAAAAGAGTGGCCGAATTTGTTGGAAAACCGGCTGCCAAAATTTTTAACTCTGCCTATACCTCAAACTGCGGACTGGCCCTCACTATTTCCAATAATAAAACCCATTGGATTGGAGACCAGCTCAACCATAACAGTATTATCAGGGCCATGCGGATCAGTAATATCCCAAGCGCTAACAAGGGCATTTTCAAACACAATGATATGGCAGACCTTGAGCGCTGCCTTAAACAAGTTCCCCAGGGTATCGAACGTGTAGTGGTAATATTTGACGGAATCTTCAGCATGCGGGGAGATTATGCCCCTATAAATGAAATCAATACGATCTGCAATGCATATGATTCAAAATTCAAAGATGGTGTAATTACTATTGTTGATGACTCACACGGGATGGGTGCCTATGGGGAAACCGGCCGGGGAACGGCCCAGTTTTGCAAAGCCCTGCCCGATATCATTGTTGGAACATTTGGAAAAGCCTTTGGGGTGAATGGTGGTTTTATAGCAGCAAGCACAGCCCTTGTTGAAGCTATTCGACAAAAAGCAGATACCTATATTTATACCAATCCTTTGAGTGTTGCTGACTGTGCTGCCGCCATAAAAGCCATTGATATCTGTGACAATGATGAGGGTCTTGCCCTGCTAAAGAATTTAAAAGAAAGAACGGCCCAGTTTAGAAAAGGACTTGACCAACTTGGAAAAGAATCCATTCCAGGTCCTCATCCCGTTGTTCCGCTAATGGTGAGGGATACAAAAAAAACCCATGCCCTTGTAAAATATTTATTTGATCATGGTGTGCTGGTTGTGGGATTGACCTTTCCCGTTGTGCCAAAAGGAGATGAGACCATCAGATTTCAGATTAATGCCTGCCATACCTCTGCAGATATTGAATATGTTATTGAATTATTGAATACTTTTGAATAACACCCTTGGATATTTGCCACAAAAAATTTTACCTAACCCGTTCCAGGCTGGTCGCCTTACGTCCGCTGGATGGATATGGTAACAAATTCTAACCTGAAGGTCACACGTAAGATTACCTCTACTGACCACCATGAACTCGCTCATTCTTCACTCAAACACCATGGCGGCTTAACCGCTACGGCAATCAAGAATTTGTAAGCCATGATCCATAATGCTCCCGTAAGGCAATCACCCTTTCACTGGGAGGTATAACAAGACTGATAGGTCATATTGGGATTGTTACTGTAAACTCCGCCCCTTTGCCGTGGTCTGAATTTAAGGTAAGTGTTCCGCCCATATCCTTTAATAACACCATTACCCCGGCAAGTCCCAGGCCATGGCTCATAATGGCACTCTCAATTGATGATCCCGTTGTAAAATATGTTTCAAAAATTTTTTGATGGTCAGAAGGAGCAATGCCCCGTCCATCATCTTTTACTTTTAGAATCAGCAGTTTTCCCTTGATTTTTCCTGAAATCTCTACAAAAGACAATCGATGCTTAATTGCATTGGTAACCAGATTTCTCAGGATCTGCCTCACCTTTGCCTCATCAAGATGGAGCATTGTTTTCCATACTTTTGCATCAAACGACAATCTGGCACCACTTTCCTGGATTGCCTTTTCAAGCTCTTCATAGGTTTTAACTTTTCGAACGATCTCTGTCACACCTGGATCATAAAGATCAAATATCTCCATTATAACAGATGTCACAAGGGCGGAGACTGGAAAATCAGAGGTTATCATAACGCCCTCTCTGGATCTTCCAAGCTCCAATACATCATTCACAAGTCTTTGGGTTGTCAGCGTGTTTCTTATGATCCTTTTTAATACCTTAACTTGTTTATCTGTGAGAGGGCCATAAGAATCCCGCCGATTCAAAAGTGATTTTGCTCCGGCATCTATTACTGAAATGGGGACTTTTAGATCATGAATAAGGATTTCTGTTTTAATGATGGTATCCGGCATTTTTTAAACCTTTTAAAATCCTTGCAATATCAATCAAGGATTTTATATATTGTAGCCGATTGTTATGAATTGACTACATTATTTCTAATAAACTATTAAGATCTGTTAAGTCACATTTTGTTACGTGTGACCTTCAGGTTACGCGTGACCTTCAGATTACGTGTGACCTTTAGGTTATACGAGGATCTGTTAATCTTGTAAAGTCTTTATGGAGTTTATTTATGAACAAAGATGCCAATGATATCAAAACACTTGAAAAAAAAATAAAAGCGCTTGAAAAAAAAAATAAAGTACTTCATGAGATTATCAATAATGCTCCGATCCCCATCTTTGTTATAGATAACAACCATAAAATAACCCATTTTAACAAGGCGTGCGAAGAATTAACCGGTCTTCTTGAAAAGAAAATGATTGGAACCAATCACCAATGGAAAGCCTTTTATTCTAAAAGACGTCCGGTTATGGCTGATCTGATAATCGACCGATCATCCGATGAACAGATTGTGAAACATTATGGCTCCAAATACAATAGATCTGCCAAATCCAAAGAACTTTTTTCAGCCACGGATTTTTTTTCGGATCTGGGTGAAGCTGGTAAATGGCTATTATTTTGCGCCTCCACTATTACCAATGAAAATGGTGATATCATCAGTGCAGTTGAAACCCTGCAGGATGTATCAGAAGAAAAAATTGCCGGACAAAAAACAAAAGCGCTTTACAAAAACTATGAAAAAATCCTGGAATTTGTCCCTTATCCCATTGTTGTTTATGATGACAATGGATTAGTGTCCTATATCAATGCTTCTTTTGCCACAACCTTTGGATGGTCTATTAAAGATTTAAAGGGCAAACCCGTTCCCTTTGTACCTGATGCACTTGAAACCGAAACCAATGACATGCTGAACCGATTCAAAGAGAACAAATCCCTTGCCCGTTACGAAACACAACGCCTTACAAGGGATGGCAAGGTTCTGGATGTTGTGATCTGGGCGGCATCCCATGAAAGATTTAAAACAGGTTTAACAGACAACTTTGTTATTTTAAGGGATATTACCGAAGAAAAAAGGCTTGAAGCAAACAATAAGACTATTATGAGAATCTCTGCTCTTCTACCGGAATATCCTGAACTTGAAGATCTTATGAATTATATTTCAAAAGAGGTTAAAGTACTGTTAAAAACAGAAGGCGCCATGGTTCTATTATATGATGAAATCACGGATGAATTGTTTTTCACGGGAGCATCCTATGATAATTCAGATACAGAAAAAAGAGCAAAAAAATTTCGTTTTCCTGCTGATACCATGCTGGCCGGTAAAATTATTAAAACCGGTGAATATGCCATGGTAAATGATGTTGAAAAATTAGCCAACGATCATCCTGAAAGAGATAATACCCTGGGATATAAAACCAAAAGCCTTCTGGAAGTGCCCATTAAAAGTGAAGACAGAATCATCGGGGTTCTTTGTGCCATTAACAAAAAACAAAATCGATTTGATTATAGTGATATGGAATTGATGACGATGATTGCAGGAACCGTTGCCATCTCAATTGAAAACGCAAGGTTTTCAGAAGCAGTCAGGATGGCATACAGAGATGTGGCTTCCATGAACCGGGCTAAAGGCAAAGCCATCAACCATCTTTCTCATGAACTAAAAACACCTGTGGCAGTCCTTACCGGCTCTTTACAGATCTTAAAGATAAAACTTGAGTCAATACCCGGTTTAAATGTCAATGCCACTTTGAACAGGATTGAAAGAAACCTGAACAGGATTGTTGATATTCAAGACGAAGTGGCCGATATCATGGAGGATAAGACCTATTCGGCTCAAAAACTTTTACTGAAAATGTTTGAAGCCTGTAAGGACGAGCTGGAAACACTAATCCAGCAAAGCCTTTCTGCTGAAAAACTTGAACATTCGATCAGCCAATTGATTGATGAAAAATTCGGTCCAAGATCCATTGAAACCATATCTATTAATTTTTCTGAATATTTCAGAAAATTTTACACTTCCCTTAAGCCTGAATTTGATTTCAGACAAATTACCTTCGATATATCCTTTGATGACCATCTGCCATCTATTGTGCTGCCCAAAGAACATATAGATATAATGATTGGCGGCCTTATTAAAAATGCCATTGAAAACACCCCTGATAAAGGTAAAATTCATATTTCCTTTAAAGCAAAAAATTCAGGTGTTCTTTTAAGTATTCATGATTTTGGAGTAGGGATTGAAGCCGATGCCCAAAAAAGAATCTTTGAAGGATTTTTTTCCACCCAGGAAACATTATTATATTCAACTAAAACACCTTTTGCCTTTAATGCAGGCGGAAAAGGCGCAGATTTGTTAAGGATGAAAATATTTTCAGGCCGGCATGGTTTTACCATGAAAATGGAATCCCAAAGATGTTGTTTCCTTTTTAAAGACAAAGAGGCTACATGTCCGGGAGATATAAGGGAATGTAAATTTTGCAATAGCACTAAAGATTGCATTGATTCCGGACACTCTATTTTTACAGTATTCTTCCCGTTTAAGAAAAAATAAAATCGGTTAATTGGCATGATCACATACGCAGCAAAAAAAATTTATAAGAAGTTTAAATCCTTTGAAATCCGTTATAAATTTATTGCCATTTTTTTCATAATTTTTTTTATGGCAATGCTGTTTTTCAGCCTTTTTATTTATATATTTATAAAAAATAATATCGAAAAAAATATTGAGAATGAACTCAGCAATACAACACAGATGATTCACAATATGGTAAAAACATCCGCTACTATTTCTATTAAAAATCACTTGCGGGCGATTGCAGAAAAAAATAAAGAAATTATTCGAAGCCTCTACCAATTAACATTAGAGGGAAAAATGACTGTCTTAGAAGCGAAAAAGCAAAGTGCGACAATCCTTTTAAGTCAGACCATTGGGATATCAGGATATGTGTATTGCCTTGACAGCTCTGGAACAGTGGTTGTCCATCCCCAATCCGGCCTTATCAATTCTAATATAGAATATTACAGGTTTGTCTCCCGGCAGATAAAATCCAAAGAAGGCTATTTTGAATATAAATGGCAAGATCCAAGTGAATCCAAAGAAGGCTATTTTGAATATGAATGGAAAAACCCAGGAGAAACCAAGCGCCTTCCCAAAGCACTTTATATGGTTTATTTTGAACCCTGGGACTGGATTATTTCTGCCAGCAGCTATCGAAATGAATTCTATAAGCTTATCAATGTGGAAGATTTTCAAAAAAGTGTGCTGTCTTTGAAATTTAGAGAAACTGGATATTCTTATGTAATAGACAGTACGGGAAAAGCCGTGATTCATCCAAAACTTCAAGGCGTTAATATTTTAAGTGAAAAAGAGCTTCCCAACCAATTTCTGAAAGATATGCTGAAAAGAAAAAAAGGGAAAATTACATATTTTTGGAAAAATCCAGATGAATCCGTGGCCAGGAAAAAACTGGTGGTGTTCAATTATATTCCTGAATATCAATGGATTGTTGCATCTTCATGTTATTTTGATGAAATTTACAGTCCGCTTAAAACCGTTCGAAATTTTATTATAGGGATATCCTTTTCATTTTTAACATTGATGTTATTTATCACTTTTAAAATCAGCTCATCCATCACCAATCCGCTTCATGAAATGATGGATCGTTTTGAGGTTGCATCCTTTGGAAATTTTTCAATGAGAATGAAAAGTGAATCCAATGATGAAGTGGGGCAGCTGGCTGTGTATTTTAATCGTTTTATGGTCGAACTTGAAAGCTATGACAAAAGATTGCAGGATCAAATTCAGGAGCGGATCGATGCACAGGAGGCACAAAGAGAAAGTCAGGAAAGATACTTCTTATTAATGGAGTCTGCTCCGGATCCCATTGTGACCTATGATATTAATGGTAATGCTGTTTATGTTAATCCGGCTTTTACCAAAGTTTTCGGATGGACTTCCCAGGAATGTATTACACACAAAATGGATCATTTTGTACCTAAAGAAAACTGGATTGAGACAAAAGCCGGCCTCCAGATACTTCTCTCTGGTAAGGCTGTTAATAATATCGAAACCCAAAGATTTTCAAAAAATGGAGAAATTGTCTATGTGAGTATCAGTGGTGCGCCCACAAAGGATAAAAACGGGCAAATATCCGGAACGATTATTGTGCTTAGAGATATTACCAAATCAAAGCTACTGGAAAAGCAGTTGATGAAAGTAGGAGATAAAGAAAGGCAGGAGATTGGCCAGAATTTACATGATGATTTATGTCCACACCTGATAGGGATTGCAGGTTTAGTAACTGTGCTAAAGGATGACCTTGATGCGGCGAATCAGGAAAGTCTTATTTTAGCGGATAAAGTTGTCCATTTGATTGATGATGCAATTGGTAAGACACGGATCCTTGCAAGGGGATTATGCCCGGTCCATTTTGTCTCTCATGGCCTGTGTGCTGCATTGGAAGAGTTAATACAATATTTTGAATATATTCGGGAAGTAAAATTTGATATTCAAGTAGATGATTCAATAGAATTTCATGATAATACGGTTGCAACCCATTTATATTATATTGCCAGAGAGGCAGTAAATAATGCTGTAAAACATTCGGAAGCCGATAAGATCAATCTTTTTATGCAAAAGGAAAACGGATCTGTTCATCTTTGCATCCAGGATAATGGCAAGGGAATGGATACTGTAATGAGAACACGTGGAATTGGCTTGCAGATTATGGCATATCGTGCAAAAATCATTGATAGCAGGTTTGCAATTAATACAGACAAACATGGATCAAGTATTGACATATATTTAGTAAATCCATTTACACTTGCTCAGGGAGAATCTGTGATTTAATGAAGAAGCCTTTGAATAAAGTCCATAAAATTTTGATTGTGGATGATCACCCTATCTTTTGCCTTGGGATGGCGGAATTAATTAATAAAGCGACTGACCTTGTTGTCTGTGGAAGTGAAAGTACCGCGCCTAAAGCCTGGGATGCAATAAAAAAACATAAACCTGATCTTGTAATCGTGGATATTTCTTTAAAAGAAAGTAATGGAATAAATCTAGTAGAAGAAATCAAACAGGAGTATCCGGATCTGCCAGCCTTAGTGCTCTCCATGTATGATGAATCTCTATATGCCGAAAGGGCTTTGGTTTCAGGTGCACGTGGTTACATCATGAAGCAAAAAGCTATCGGACAAGTGGTTGAGGCCGTGCGTAAGGTATTGGCCGGGGAAGTCTATGCAAGTCAGAAAATTAAGGACAAAGTGTTTAACAGACTTGTATCTTCGGGCAAACATGATGATAAATCTTTTTTGAACAAATTAACAAACAGAGAGTTGGAAGTATTTCGACTAATTGGAGATGGCCTTGAATCAAAAGAAGTTGCAGAGCGCCTTAATTTAAGTATTAAAACGGTGGGAACCCATCGCGAAAACATTAAACAAAAATTTAATTTAAAACATTACACCGAGCTTGTAAAATTTGCTGTTTTTTGGTCTCAAAAAATGAAAAAATGAAAATTTTCTAGGTTAAGAACCTATACCCCCTCAGATTATCAGCCTCATCAATACCCTCTTTCAACCGATTGTATCAAAGCCTCATCATTGTTAAGAATTCAAGAACGCTATTATAAGGAGTAATGCTTAAATGAATTATCTTCACAACATGACCTATTTTGACATTTATGAAAAAAATGCAAATTTCAAAGGCTCATCCATTGCCATTCATTTTGAAACCGAAGATATCACATATTCCGATCTTTTTTTGCAGACAGCCAAACTTGCCAGCGGCCTTAAAAGTCTGAATCTTCCTGAAAGCAGCAGAATTGCTGTCTTGTGTAAAAACCATCCTGTCTTTTTTCATCTGTTTGGAGCGGCATCAGCACTCAACCTTGCACTTGTCCTCATTAACAGACGGCTGAGCAAGGATGAAGTAAATTATATTATTGAGGACACAACCCCCTCTGTCATTTTTTGTGATAAAGAAATGGCTGATCAGGCTAAATCTCTTGCTGCATCATTTTCCTGTCTCAAGCATTGCTATGTTGTTGATGGGGATGATGATGATTTTTCTAATCTCTATGACAACTCTCCTTTAAAGGCAATAGTACCATACCGGCCAAGTGATCCTTTTGTAATTATTCATACGGCGGCAATGTTAGGCAAACCCCGCGGTGCTATTCTTGGACAGGAAAACATTATTTTATCAAATCAGCAAATTATTAATGCTTTCAAAATGGATAAAACCAAAACCTATTTAAATATTTTGCCATTATTTCACATTATGGGAATAAATTTAGGTTTAGGGACACTTCAGGCTGGAGGTAAAAATGTAATACAAGAAAAATTTGACCCTCCTAAAACATTAGACCTTATCCAGGAACAAAACGTTAATTTATTTGGTTCCTTCCCCCCCATAATATCAAACCTAATAGACGCAATAAAGAACGGTAACTATGACCTGTCAAGCCTTGAGATAGCTGCAGGGATTGAGATGCCTGATATGGCAAAAAAATGGGAAGCTGCAACAGCTTCAAAATTCTGGACCATGTATGGACAGACTGAGACTTCAGGCCTTATAACCTTTGCCGAATACTTTAAAAAACCGGGATCCGCAGGTGTTATATCACCTTTTGCCAATATCAGAATTACAGATGACTTTGATAATGTTTTGCCCACCAATGAAACCGGAGAGATCCTTGTGAAAGGGCCTTTGGTTTTCCAGGGGTATTGGAATGCAGACCAATTGAATGCCCATACCTTAAGGGACGGCTGGCATCATACCGGTGATCTTGGCATGATAGATGCTGATGGCTTTTTGTTTTTTAAAGGTCGAAAAGCTGAAAAAGAACTCATCAAGCCGGGTGGAGAAAATGTTTTCCCGGCAGAAGTGGAAAAAGCGATTCTTGGGCATGATGCAATCAAAGATGTCTGTGTATTTGGTGTTCCAGACCCCAAATTTGGTGAAGGGATAAAAGCTGTTTGCTCACTTAACAAAGGAGCTGACCTGACAAAAGATGAGCTGATAAAGTTTTGCGGATCTCTTATTGCCGGATACAAAAAACCAAGATATGTTGAATTTGTCAATGAATTACCAAAGACAGAGGATGGTTCAATTGACCGTGAAAAAATAAAAAAGGAAAAGGGTTAAAACACTCCCTTTTTTTGTAAACATGGTTTTTGCCTTGACTCTCTAAAGTTGATTTACTATTGGTAATTCTTAGGGTCTTTTCCAGTATTAATCAGGTTACAATGGGCCTTAACGCTTTATTCATTTGTGCTGTCAAACAAATTTATATTTTTTTTATGATAGGAGGTGAGTACTTGCTTTAATCTTTTGTTTCAATTTGAATAATCAGTATTGGCAATAATTTTTTTTGGATACAAGTTCTCTTTAATTTGAATTATAGAATTTGGATTTTATATGGCACATTTAAATGTTTCAAACGTTACACTATCTTTTGGCGGACTTAAGGCTCTTTCCAATGTAGACATGAAGATCGAGCCGGGTCTGATCACATCAATCATCGGTCCCAATGGTGCAGGTAAAACCAGTATGCTCAACTGCATATCCGGTTTTTATCATCCCACTCAAGGTGACATTTATTACAAAGAAAAAAAGCTGACCCATGCGTCCCCCCACCAGGTATCAAGTATGGGAATTTCCAGGGCTTTTCAGAATCTTGAACTTTTTTCCGGCCTTTCCGTTCTTGATAATCTTCTCTTAGCCAGGCACCAGAATTTAAAATACAACTTTTTGCATGCCGTCTTTTTTTATGGAAAGGCTTCCCGCATCGAATCTGAAAACAGATATTTTGTGGAAGGAATAATCGATTTTATGGAGCTTGAGCCATACAGGAAAAGTCTTGTTGGAAACTTAAGCTATGGTGTTCAGAAAAAAGTCGAAGTGGCTCGTGCCTTGACCCTGGCCCCTGATATTCTCCTTTTAGATGAACCCATGGCAGGAATGAACCAGGAAGAAAAAGAGGATATTGTCCGCTTTGTAATGGATATTCAAAAAGAAAGAGGGATTACAGTGGTTCTAGTAGAGCATGATCTTGGCGTTGTAATGGATATTTCCGACAAAATTTATGTTCTTGATTTTGGTGAAGTCATAGGTTCCGGCACTCCTGAAGAAATTGCCCAAAACCCTAAAGTTATTGAAGCCTATATTGGAGAGGACTAAATCTATGAGCAAGAATGATAACTTACTTGAATATTCTATCCCCCAATTGCTTCGCTGGCGAGTCGAGAAAACACCCAAAAGTTCAGCCTTAAGGGAAAAAGATTTCGGGATCTGGAATACCTATACCTGGAAAGATTATTACGACCATGTCAGGAAAACAGCATTAGGCCTCAAGGCTGTCGGAATAGACAAAGGTGATGTCATTGCCATCATAAGCGACAATATTCCTGAGGTGTTGTTTACAGCAATCGGTGCACACTCCATTGGAGCAATTTCCGCCGGGATCTATCAAACCAGCATGCCTGCTGAAATCGCCCAGATCCTTGGTTACCTGAAAGTCAGTGCTGTGTTTTGCGACAATCAGGAACAGGTGGACAAGGTACTGGATGTCCGGGATCAGATCCCCAATGTTAAAAAGGTCATCTTTGAAGATCCAAGGGGCATGAGAGATTATATGTCTGATGACTGGTTCATCGATATCAGGGATCTTTATAAACTCGGGGATAAAGAACATTCAAAAAATCCAGATGTTTTCGAAACACTTGTGGACAAGGGAAGACCCGATGATGTCTGTCATCTTTGCCTCACATCAGGCACCACAGGTTTACCCAAAGGCACACAGCTTACCCATAAAAATTATATAAACATGGGGATTCAGCTCATCCAAGTTGACCCTCTTGAGCCCACGGATGAATATGTTTCTTTTCTGCCCTTTGCATGGATCGGTGAACAGATGAACTCTTTTGGGGTTGCAATGGCCTCTGGAATAACCCTTAATTTTCCTGAATCCGTTGAAACTGCCATGTCGGATCTAAAAGAGATAGGGCCCCATTTCATGTTTGGCGCCCCAAGGATCTATGAAACCATACGGTCTGAAATCTGGCTGAAAATAGACCAGTCCTATTGGCTGAACAAACTAATTTACAATTATTTCATTAATGTGGGACTCAAAGCCGCCGATTATAAAATGACCAATAAACCAATGTCCCTGGGTTTAAAAATCAAGTCATGGCTGGGCACACAATTGATATTCAGACCCCTGGTCAACCAGATTGGTTTTTTGAGATTAAGAAGAGCCTATACGGGTGGTGCTGCCTTAGGTCCTGAACTTTTTACATTTTACCAGGCAATCGGTGTAAACCTAAAACAAATCTACGGACAAACAGAAATTGTCGGAATTGCCTACATGCACAGGGACGGCGATGTAAGACCTGAAACAGTAGGCAAACCCCTGCCCGGGACTGAGTGCAAGATTGCAGAAGATGGAGAAATACTTTCCAGATCTGATTCTGTTACACCGGGATATTATGACCTTCCAGAAAAATCTGAAGAACTTTTAGAAGGCGGATGGCTTCATTCAGGCGATGCCGGATTTATTGATGAAAACGGACATCTGGTTGTAATTGACCGTCTTTCCGATGTGATGCATAATAACAAAGACGAAATGTTCTCTCCCATGTTCCTGGAAAACGCCTTAAAATTCAGTCCCTATATAAAAGAGGCTGTGATATACGGGGATAAAGAAGACTATGTCGCATGCCTGATTAACGTTGATCCCATTGTTGTGGGCAAATGGGCTGAAGACAGAGGGATTTCATTCACAACTTACATGGATCTTTCAAGCAGGCCCGAGGTTGCCCAGCTGATGATGGAGCAGGTGGTGGATGTAAACTCCCGTGCTGAAAAAGAGCATTTTAAAATCAAACGTTTTGCCCTACTTTACAAACTGCTTGATACAGATGACGGAGAATTGACCAAGACCGGTAAAATTCGTCGTAAATTTGTGCAGGAAAGATACCAGAATCTCTATGGTTTCCTTTATGATGAATCTGTCAATAAAAAAGAAGTTGAAGCATCATTCCAGTATCAGGACGGGCAGTCGACAACAGTTAAAACAAGTATTGAATTTTTCACTGTGAAAGGAGCCAAATAAATCAAATGAGTTATTTTTTTCAAATTGTAGTCAGCGGCATTGTTGTGGGCTCCATTTATGCATTGGCTGCCCTGGGTCTGGTCCTGGTTTATAAATCAAGCCGGGTGGCAAATTTTGCCCATGGCCAGATTATTGCTGCCGGTGCTTTTATAACCTATTTTTTAACTGTAACTGTCGGAATCCCTATATTCTTTGCTTTTATAGCCAGCATGATAATCACTTTCTTTCTGGCCATGAGTGTCGAACGAATTTTCTTAAGACGTCTGATCGGCGAACCCATTATATCTGTCATTATGGTCACCATCGGATTGGGATCCATCCTTGATGGATTGATTTATCTGACCCCCTTTGGAAGTGAAAATTTCTCATTTCCTGCATTTCTTCCCCAGGAACCTCTCTCTCTTGGTGGGGTTTCCATTTCATGGACCCAGCTTGTAGGGGTTATAATAACCTTTATTCTGATTGGGGGATTTTCCTGGTTTTTCAAAAAATCAACCGTTGGAATATCCATGAGGGCCGTATCTGACGATCAGTTTGCTTCCATGTCTGTTGGCATCTCCGTACCAAAAGTCTTTGGTCTTGCCTGGGCCACAGCAGGATTGTCTGCTGCAGCTGCAGGATGCATCATCGGCAATATCACAGGGTTAAATTTTGATACCCTGCATTCATTTGGAATTGTCGTATTCCCGGTTATCATTCTGGGAGGGCTTGATTCCATACTTGGCGCAGTTGTAGCAGGAATCATCATGGGATTGATCCAGCAGTTTGCCAGTGGTTATCTGGATGGTAATTTTGGGTTATTCGGTACGGGAGATGTAATGCCTTATGTCGTTTTATTAATCATTCTTCTATTTAAACCCCATGGTTTATTTGGAATTCACGAAATTGAGCGGGTGTAGACTATGTCAGCAAATTCTTGGTTAGCAACTGGTAATTTTTATACGACCTATAAACAGGAACAAAAGACATTTTTTACAAGTCTTGACCGTTCCGTGTTTACATTTTTCCTGATTATTCTTTTTGCCTGGCCTTTGTTTTTCCCTTTGACCAACAAGTATATGCTGGTGATTGATAATGTTTTAATCGCAGTTGTTGCCGTCATGGGTCTTAATCTTGTCACAGGATTTGCAGGACTCATTTCAATAGGTCATGCAGCCTTTGTGGGTATTGGTGCATACACTGTGGCATCCTTTTGCAGGACCATGGGTGATACCCATATTATCATCACTCATTTCTGGCCTTTGATGATTATAATCAGTGGACTTGTCGGTGCAGGTTTTGGTGCCATTGTCGGATTACCTGCCCTGCGTCTGAAACATCTGTATCTTGCCATTGCCACTCTGTCCTTTCAGATGATTTTTCAGTGGGTTATCAATTTTATGTCATTTTTCAACCAGGGCCAGACCATCTCCGTTGGCCGTGTTTTCTGGTTCACTGGAAAAATAGGACGGAAAGACCATTATTTCTTCTGGTATTATATTCTTTTAGTAGTGGTGATCCTCCTGGGTTTTGGATTCAGGAATCTTCTTAAAACACGTTATGGCAGATGCCTGATCGCAGTCCGGGACAATGACCGTGCTGCCGATGCCATGGGGATAAACCCGGGGCTCACAAAAGTATATGCCTTTGCCCTGGCCGGTTTTTTTGCCGGTGTTGCAGGCGCTCTGCATGCCTACGTCTACAGGGGGGTTGGTTTTGAATCCTTTACACTCCATGAATCCATAGGCTATCTTGCCATGGCAATTGTAGGAGGATTGGGAACCTTGAACGGATCTTTCTGGGGACCGGTTGCGATTAGATTTCTGGACCTTCAAATGGAACACCTGTCGGAAGCTGTCGGACAATACATGCCATCTGGAATGAATCTTACCACGGCAATGAAACCCTTTACTTTTGGTCTCGTTATTGTTCTGTTCCTGATGTATGAACCAAGGGGGATTGCAAACTGGTGGAGAATTACAAAATCCTATACCAAGTTGTGGCCATTCCGTTATTAGGTTTGTCACTTCTTTACATATATTTTTTTTAGTTATTAACTAAACCCAAGAAGGAGAAGAAACATGAAAAGCAACAAAATTTTTACTGCATTGCTGGTTCTTGTCGTTATGTTTGCATTTACTTCATCTGTAAATGCAGGCGGGAAAGTTTACAAACTTGGTTTATCCCTTGCCATTACCGGTCCAACATCTGATGCGGGAAACCCTTATTCCAAAGGTGTTGAAGATTATTTTAAATTTGCAAATGAAACAAAAATTCTGGGTGATGACACAATTGATTGCACTATCAGAGATGATCAGTATAAAACCGACATCACTAAAAGAAATTTTGAAGATTACCTGGATCAGGGAATTGTTCTTTATCTGAACTACTCCACGGGAAGTACCCTTGGATTGAAAAAGGATTTTGAAGAAGAACAAATTGCCGTAATTCCTGCTTCCTTTCACCGTGGAAACCTTGAAAATTCAAACTATATCTTTTTGCCCGTAGCTTCTTATTCAGAACAGGTCATAATTATGGCTGAATATGTTGCGAACAATCATAAAAGCGGCACACCAAAAGTTGCTCTTTTTCTCCATCCTTCTGCCTTTGGCCGTGGACCTCTTGCCGATACCAAGGCTGCTGTAGAAGCCGGTCTGAATATTGAAATTGTTGAAGTAGTTGAGCATGGTAAAGATCTTGATAATACAGCCATGCTAAAACGCCTCATGAGCAAAGGTGTTCAATATGTAATAAGCCAGACTGTCCAGTCCCCTGTTGCAACCATGATTAAAGATGCCAGCCGTCTTGGACTATCTGCAAGTTCATTTGGTGAAGCCGGCAAGTTGACTTTCCTTGGCGCTCACTATACTGGCGGCAACGACCTGATTGCTCTTGCCGGAGCGGCTTCTGAGGGTTACTTCTGGGTATGTTCATACAACCTGACTTCTGAAGATACTGATGGAACAAAACAGCAACTTGCCCTTGCCAAACTATATGGACGTGATGACAAAGCAGCCAACTCACACAACTATGCCAACGGTATCATGGTTGCCCAGGTTGCAACCGAAGCCATCAAACGCGCCAAAGCTACTGGTGCTGCTGTTACCAAGGACAGTATCTATAAAGCCCTTCTTGGAATGAATGGAGCCAATGCATATCACCCATATACAACTGTTGGACCTGTGACCTATTCAGCAACTGATCATGCCGGTGTTGATATGCTCCAGATATACACTGTAAGTGGCGGCGCATTCAAAAAGGTCGGTTCACCACTGCAGTCTGAATTTATGAGTAAAATCAAATAAAAGTTTAAATTGAGCTAAAGATCAATTTAAATTGATCCAGGAACAAGCTGAACCTTAACTTACCGGAAATCATAAGTGTCTTTATCTTTTTTCCGGTAAGTTAATCCCAAAAACAAAGTCAAAAAAAAAAGAAAGTGCATATGGAAAAAAATCTGCTTGAAGTCAATAATATTGAGGTTGTCTATAATGACATCATTCAGGTTCTGCGTGGTGTCAGCCTTAACGTTCCCAAGGGAGGTATTGTTGCTTTGCTTGGAACAAACGGTGCCGGTAAAACTACGACCTTAAGAGCCATCAGCGGTCTTTTAAAACCGGAGAATGGTGCTATAAAGGAAGGGTTTATTAAATTTAATGGTACGGACACGACAAATCTTCTTGGAACAGATGTTGTAAAATTAGGCTCTGTAATGGTACCTGAAGGAAGACGTGTATTTAAACATTTGACAGTGAACGAAAATATATTAGTCGGTTCAATTACCAGAAAAGACGGATCAAAAAAAATCCGTGAAGACAATGAACTGATGTACAGGCATTTTCCAAGACTTTCTAAGGTCACCAATAGGATGGCCGGATACAGTTCCGGTGGAGAACAGCAGATGATTGCCATTGCAAGAGCGTTGATGGCTGCTCCCCAAATGTTGATGCTGGATGAACCGTCTCTCGGACTTGCACCCATTCTTGTCAAAGAAATATTTGAAAATATTCAAAGAATTAATAAAGAACTTGATACGACCATACTGGTTGTGGAACAAAATGCAAAAGTAGCCCTGGCTGTATCAGATTATGCCTATATAATGGAATCGGGTAAAATTGTTCTGGAAGGCCCTTCTAAAGAACTTAAGGACAACCCGGATGTAAAAGAATTTTATATGGGGATTACCAAGGGCGGCGGAAGAAAATCCTTTAAAGATGTAAAGTCCTATAAAAGACGTAAACGCTGGATGTAGACTGTAATTTTAGGAGTTCATTATGAAGATACTGGTTGGATATAATGGTGGAGAAGTTGGTAGACTTGCTTTGTCTCTTGCAAGAGATTATGCCATAATAAATAATGCTTTTGTTTATGTTATCACCTCAATGGAAGGTGGAGCTTCTGAAAAGCAGTCTGATATTATTAAGGCGGAAGAAGATCTTGCTTTTGCTCAAAAGTTCATGGAAAATTCTAAGGTACAATGTGATGCCCAGCAAAGTGTAAGAGGGTTTTCCCCTGGTGAAGACCTTGTTAAATTTGCCGAAGAAAATGAAATTGATCACATCTTTCTGGGTATACGGAAAAAATCCAAAGCCCAAAAAGCGATCATGGGCTCAACATCACGATATGTTATCCTTAAAGCTCCCTGTCCTGTCACCACCACCAAATTTGATCTAAACAAAATGACAATAGATGAGCTTTTAAAAGACCGGCAGGTCCTGGTGGTTGATGATGAGCCTGATATCCTGGAAACCGTTGAAGAATTGTTGGACATGTGTTTTCTTGATACTGCGGCCTCTTTTGAAGATGCAAAAAAACTTCTTGAAAACAACACATATGATATTGCGATCCTGGATATAATGGGTGTTTCCGGTTATGATGTACTTGAGCTTGCCCGGGAAAAAGATATTCCAGCCATCATGCTGACAGCCCATGCCCTGACCTCTGAAAATTTAAAAGAGTCCATTAAAAAAGGTGCGGACTCCTATATTCCCAAAGATTTTCTGGCCAATCTTTCCGGCCATGTTGCCGATGTAATAAAAGCCCGGATAGAAGGTAAACAAGGCTATGGAGCATGGTTTTCCAATCTGAAACCCTTTTTTGACAAATCCTTTGGCAAAGGTTGGAGGGATAAGGATAGAAGCTTCTGGAATTCATTTGATGATAAATATGGAGGCGGGCCCCCATTATAATATTGTAATTTTATCACTAAAGGTTGTCAGGGATTCTAGACCATTGTCAGTTACCAGTAATGTATTTTCTATCCCTACTACTCCTTTTTCTGGAAAGACAACTTTGGGTTCCAGGGCAATCATCATACCTTTTTCAAGCGCCAGGGTCTGGCCTTTGGCAATAAAGGGAAATTCATCCAGCTCAAGACCCAGGCCATGTCCTGCAAACCGAATTTTTCTGTCGCCTGCACCCATGAAATAATCTTTGTACCCATAGTCATATGCCTGGGACATCATCATGTCATATAGCTGTCCTGAAATACTTCCAGGAATTGCTTTTTGTTTTACTTTCTCCTGGATTTCCAGCATGACATCATGGGCACTTAAAAGATCATCGAAAAGATTACCAATACAATAAATCCGGGTATGATCACTTAAATACCCATTCAAGGCAAATACATAATCAACAAGTATGGGTTCATTCCTTTTGATTAGATTAAACCCCGGTCCCTGGGCTATACTGGGATTTACCCCCATTCCGCCTGTGGGAGAGGCAAAACAGGAAGGAACAGCAGCGCCTGGGCCTGCCATGATATGGCCATAAAAAAGATCATTATCCCACATTCTCATCCGGATCAGTCCCTGGTGACCCAGGCTCCTGGCATGGGCTTCCAATAATCCTGCAAACTCAATCTCGCTCATACCTGGCTTAATGATGTCCGGCACTTTGGCGGCAAGCTTGTCCGCCATTTGCGCTGCCTTTCTCATCAAACCGATTTCATAGTCGGATTTGACAGCCCTTTGCAACCTGATTTGCAAAGAGATATCCACAATAGCGGCCTGTGAAAATATCTGCTGAAATACAATATATTGGTTGGCACTAAGAACATCCATTTCAAGACCCAGAGTTTTTGGCAATCCATACCCGAATGACAAAATAGTTTCAGGGATTTCTTTAGGGCTGACAAGACTAACAACCCGGTCTATTCCCGATTCTTCTCTTGCCCTCTGATAATCCTTGAAGATCATCAGCAAGGGGTCTCCTGATTCAGGGATATACAACCACCCCTGCTGGGCAGTTCCTGAATAGTAAAACAGGTCTGTTTTCTGTAAAATCAGAACCCCGTCAACATTATTTTGCCCAAGTCTTTGTTGCAGGTCGACAATTCGTGATTTTAATTCTGATTCAGGAGTGCTCCTGCTATATTCTATCATCTCTTACCTCATAAATCGAGTGGGGTCAGGCTTGCATAGTTGCGTTTACTTTTCGGTAAAC
>JABIYQ010000560.1 GCA_018702715.1 Desulfobacula sp.
AAAATTCAACTATTTGACTGCCTATCTACTAATTGTTAAGTATAGCAGACTTTTTTTAATAATATAAGATAAGAAATCAATGATACCTCAAAATAAAAATAGTGTTTTGCACAAATATTTTCCAGCAAAATATATCCCGATTTTTCCAGCAAAATATATCCCGGCAATGATAAGCGGCCTGGCTTTGACCTTTTGTTTTCCTAAAGCAAACCTATCATACCTGGTTTTTTTTGCCCTGGTTCCCTGGCTTGTGTCCATGGGGTCAATGACATCAAGAGAATCTTTTTACAGTGGTTTTATAACAGGATTCTTTTATTTTATCACCCTTATTTACTGGATTGTTCCCACCTTACATGAATATGGCGGACTTCACCTGGCTCTGGCTGTTTCCACACTAATCCTCCTATGTTTTTATCTTTCACTATATCCGGCGATTTTTGCCTATCTTTTAAAACGCATGGGTGTAAATTATTGGATTGCACCCATCGCTGCAGCATGTGTTTGGAGCGGGCTTGAATATATCAGGACCTATGCATTCACAGGTTTTTCCTGGGGGGCTTTGGGCTACAGCCAGTATACAAATCTATTATTAATCCAGATAGCAGATTTTTCAGGCGTTTATGGGGTGTCATTTCTAATCGTTCTTATAAATTATCTTTTGGCAGACCTTTGGCTGTCCCTTAAAAAAGGGTTGTACAAAAAACACATCGTACCCATCGTGTATACGGCCATTGTGTTTTTTGGTGCTATTTTTTACGGAAATCAAAAAATTGATATCCTGAATGCTCAAATTGAAAATGCGCAAAAGCCTACCCTCAGACTTGTTCAGGGAAACATTAAACAGAATTTAAAATGGAGTGAGGAGTTTAAGATCCAGACACTGGAAAAATATATCCATCTCTCTCAAAGAGAACTTAAGAAAGATGGAATCCTGATAAAGCCTGACCTTGTGATATGGCCGGAAACAGCCCTGCCTTTTTATTACGGGCTTGATAAGAACCTGTCAAACCAGGTGGATCAATGTGTCAGGGCATTAAAAACAAATTTTTTAATTGGAAGCCCTGCATTTGAAAGAGATGGAAAACTAACAAAATTCTATAATCGCGCTTATATGTTAAATCGATACTCCATTATTATGGGAACCTATGACAAGAACCACCTTGTTCCTTTTGGAGAATATGTTCCTTTTGGTGATTATCTTGCATTTTTAGGCAAGCTGACGGCCCAGGCAGGCGATTTTTCCACTGGCGATAAAACATTTAAGCCACTTAAATTCAATGAGCATAACCTGAAGGTCACACATAACCTAAAGGTCACACATAAAACAGGAGTCCTCATCTGTTTTGAAATTCTGTTTCCTTCCATTGCATCCAGGTTTGTAAAAAACGGAGCTGATATCCTCGTAACCATTACAAATGATGCCTGGTTTGGTCATACATCGGCTCCAATGCAGCATTTTTCCATTGCTGTATTCAGGGCGGTTGAAACCCGCAGAACAATAGCAAGAGCTGCAAATACAGGGATATCAGGTTTTATTGATCCTAAAGGGGAAATCCTTGAAACAACGGCTTTATTTACGGATCAAATAGTCACACGACAAGTTCCAGCCTTGAACCAGATCAGTTTTTATACAAAGTATGGAGACATTTTTGCAATTTGTTCAATCATTGCAATCTGTATGCTTTTTATGGTAAAAGGTGTTAAAAAAAAGTTTTGGAAAACCGTTTAGGAGAAATCAAAATGAGTATAGAATTAAAACAAAATATCCAAGCCATATATACCAAAGCCGACCAACTCAAGGAGTATCTTTGACCTGCCTGTAAAGCAAAAGCGTTTTCGAGAACTTGAACATATTATTTCAAGAGAAGATTTTTGGAACAATTCAGACAAGGCAACCCGTCTTTTAAAAGAGAGAACCTTTCTTTCAAATCTTCTTGAGACCTGGGAAGGTATTTATAAAGACATTGAAGAAGCAGAGATCCTTTTAGAGCTTGCCCTTGAAGAGTCGGATAAAGACAGTGAAAATGAAGTGGGCATTCTTTTATCCATACTTGAAAAAAAAATAAAAAAATTTTCAATCCAGATCACCCTTGACGATGAAGACGATGCAAGGGATGCTCTTGTTTCAATCAATGCGGGTGCCGGCGGGACAGATTCACAGGATTGGGCGGAAATGCTGTTTCGCATGTACACCCGGTGGATTGATAAAAAAGGATATAAATTACAGATTATTGACTATCAATCAGGGGATGAAGCTGGAATTAAAGGGGCAACCCTGCGTGTTTCAGGGGTTAATTGTTACGGGTTTATGAAGGTTGAATCCGGAGTCCATCGCCTTGTCAGAATTTCACCTTATAATGCAAGTGGAAAACGACATACATCATTTGCATCTGTATTTGTCTATCCTGAAATTCAAGATGAAATTAATATCGATATTGATGAGTCAGACCTGAGAATTGATGTCTACAGGGCCAGTGGAGCAGGCGGGCAGCATGTGAACAAGACCAGTAGTGCAGTCAGGATCACCCATTTTCCAACGGGAGTGGTTGTCCAGTGCCAGCAAGAACCCTCCCAGCACCGTAACAAAGAGATTGCCTTTAAGGTTTTAAAGTCAAGGCTTTACCAGCTTGAAAAGAAAAAACAGGAACAAAAAATGCAAACCCTTCATGACGGTAAAGATGATATTGCCTGGGGCAGCCAGATCAGATCATATGTTCTTCATCCCTATAGGATGGTTAAGGACCATCGAACAGATTTTGAAATAGGTGATGTTGACAGAGTCCTGGATGG
>JABIYQ010000173.1 GCA_018702715.1 Desulfobacula sp.
GCCTGCGCTGTGAGGATGCGAATTTTAGGTGATCCTGTGTCTGATATAAAAAATCGTCTTGGACACAAAAGTGTAGAGTCAACCATGGCTTATCTGCACATTGATCTGTCGAGAAAACGTGATATCCAAAAAAGATTTATTGAATACACACAGTCGAAAATAACACATGATAAGAAAATAGATGAGCTAATAGATTGGGAAAACAACAAGGAAACGCTTACCTGGCTTGACAGTCTTTAACCATTGGAACTGCCTGTGCCAGACACAGTGAGGTATGCAAAGAGGCAAAATATTATGTTGCCAGTTTTTTTAAGAATTTTGAAACTGTGTTCTAACCGATTGAATTTATTACCAATATGAATTTACAATCAATAAATCAAATTTTGTTATTATTTTAGAGGGTTAAACCCACTCGCAACATAACTCCAATAGTTTTTGCAACAAAAGCAAATTATGAGAAAAGATTATACATCGCAAAAAAAAGCCTGAAAACAAACATTACCGCCTTTTTTATTGCTGAAAAGAATGAATACTGATACAAAACAAGATTGAGGAAGACGATGCTAGTTGTAATGGAAAAAAACATAACTGAAAAAAAAATTCAAGCTATCATAACCGCTATTGAAAAAAGAGGTTACACCGCCCGTACCATACCAGTAGGCGACAGGGTATCCATTGGCATTTTGCATAATAAGAATTCTATTGAGGCAACCCATTTTTTGGGACTTGACGGTGTAAAGGAGGTTATTCCGGTGACAAAACCATATAAACTTGTCGGCCGGGAGTTTCAGAAGGAAAACACCCTCATTAAAGTCGGTGATGCAGTTTTCGGTGATGGGAGTTTTGTCGTAATAGCCGGTCCCTGTGCTGTGGAAAGCGAAAAACAGATTCTATCTATTGCAAAATCTGTTCAAAATGCCGGAGCAAAGGTATTCAGAGGAGGGGCGTTTAAGCCAAGAACCTCCCCATATTCTTTCCAGGGGCTTGGAAAAAAAGGGCTCATCTTTTTAGCAAAAGTGAGGAAAGAAACCGGATTACCCATAGCTACGGAAGTTATGGATGTTGAAACTTTTGATCTTGTTGAAGAATATGCCGATATAATACAGATCGGTACTAGAAATATGCAGAATTTCAGTCTTTTAAGACGCGCCGGAAATTCTGACAAACCTGTTCTTTTAAAAAGAGGAATGTCTGCCACTCTGCAGGAATGGCTCATGGCAGCTGAATATATAATGGAACAGGGCAATACCAAGGTTATCCTCTGTGAAAGAGGGGTAAGGACCTTTGTAAGACACAGCAGAAACACCTTAGACCTATCCGTTGTGCCGGCAGTTAAAAAGGAAAGTCACCTCCCCATTATTGTTGATCCCAGTCATGCCGCAGGAATAAGGGATCAGGTCATATCCCTTGCCCATGCTTCAGCAGCTTTAGGTGCAGATGGAGTGATGATTGAAGTTCATAACCATCCGGAAGAGGCTTTGAGTGATGGCCCACAGTCTCTATATCCTGATCAGTTTGTTACCGCTATGGAAAAAATGAAGGCAATCCACGCAATTATCGGTAATAAATAATGGAGACATTCCATATAAAAGGTCGCTATGGGAGTTCTTCCATCTATGTGGGAGAGCGCCTCAAAAACCTGGAAAACTATCTACCCGACGTCCAAACCATAATTATCACAGATGAAAATATAAAAAAATATTATCAAAAAGACTTCCCAAATGTTCCTATTATTACCATTGGAACTGGAGAAGGTATTAAAACCCTTGCCACTATTGAAATCATATTAAAAGAACTTGTTCACTATTCCTGCGACCGCTCAAGTTTTATTGTGGGAATCGGCGGTGGTATCGTCTGCGATATTGTAGGATTTGCAGCCTCTGTTTTTTTAAGAGGAGTAAACTTCGGATTTGTATCCACTTCTCTTTTGTCCCAGGTGGATGCCAGTGTTGGCGGAAAAAACGGGGTTAATCTGGATTCGTATAAAAATATGGTCGGCGTTTTTAACCAGCCCGAATTTGTCATATGCGATCTCGAACTTTTAAACACTCTGCCTAAAAAAGAAATTTCAAATGGTCTTGCCGAAATCGTAAAACATGCTCTTATTTCAGATGTAGGCCTGTTTAATTTTATTGAAAAAAATAGTCAAAAAGCACTTTGCCTTGATTATGACACTATTCTCAGACTTGTCACGGATTCAGTTAAAATCAAGTCTCAAGTGGTTCAGCAAGATGAAAAAGAATCCAATGAAAGAAGAAAACTCAATTTTGGCCACACCATTGGCCACGCCATTGAAAAGATCGAAAAAAAAGGACATGGTAGAGCCGTGGCCATGGGAATTGTGGCGGCTGCCGAATTTTCACAGGCAAGACGTCTGATATGCCGGGAAGATGTTTCAAAAATCTGTTCTCTTTTAACTGATCTTAACCTTCCAACAATGCTTGAGTATAGTGCAAAAGAGGTTATCAGCGCCGCAAGTAAAGATAAAAAAAAGCAGGGTAGCGATCTCTTTTACGTTTTCCTTGAACAAATAGGTAAAGCAAGGGTTGAAAAAATCAGTTTTGAAAAAATGAATACTTTTATAAAATCTATTTTTAAAGAATAGGTCCATAACTATTTTTTCACAATCACAATAATTCGAGTGGGGTCAGGCCTGCATAGTTGCGTTTATTTGGCAATAAA
>JABIYQ010000562.1 GCA_018702715.1 Desulfobacula sp.
TTATCCCCAAAGCCCTGTCTGATGGATATTTGCAGGAGGTTAAGCGTTTAGCATCGAAACAAATATCCATCAGACAGGGCGGGTTCAAGCGCAAGAGCTGAATAATTACAATATTTTTTTTCTTATCCCAATAAATCATTAATTAAAGAACTTTAAACAACATAATATTTTCATTTTATATTCGTTTTTTTCACTTGCAGAAGTTTTTTGGACATGCTATTTGTTTTTTGAACATATCACTAAAGGGTTTTCTAATGAATAAAATCATAGAAACAGATGTATTGGTTATCGGTGGCGGTGTGACAGGAACGGGAATTGCAAGAGATCTTTCTCTTCGCGGACAAAAATGTATATTAATTGAAAAATCCGATTTAAATGCCGGTGCCTCAGGTGGGAATCATGGCCTTTTGCATTCTGGAGCCCGATATGTCGGTTCAGACCCAAAGGCAGCAGTTGAATGTAAAAATGAATTGGAAATCTTAAAAAAGAATGCCGGGCATTGTATTGAAGACACAGGAGGCTTGTTTGTTGCAGTAAAAGGCGATGATGAAAAATATATTGCCGATTTTCCAGGCATGTGTAAAAAATCAGGTGTTTATTGTAAAAAAATTGATTTGGTTCTTGCCAGAGAAATAGAGCCTGCTTTATCAAATGAGATAATAGCGGCCTATGAAGTCAATGATGCCTCAATCAATCCATTTAAGATTTCCATAGAAAATATAAATGATGCTGTTTTAAGGGGCAGTCAATATTTAAGTTTCAGCAAAATTGTTGGATTTAAAATCACAAACCATTCCATTGAATATGCCATAGTCATTAACCAGAATAATGGAAAAACATATCAAATAAAGGCCCGCACATATGTTAACGCCTCTGGAGCCTGGGCCGGCATTATTGCAGCCATGGCCGGCATTACGATTAATATGGTCCTTTCCAAAGGTACCCTTCTTGTCACCAGCAAGAGGATGACAAAAAGGGTTATAAACCGCCTGAGAAAAGCCACTGATGGAGACATATTGGTTCCTGGCGGTGTGGTTTCCATACTTGGAACAACCTCGGTGCGTGTTAAATCTCCCGATAATATTTATCCAACAATAAAAGAAGTTGACCAGATCATCAGTCAGGGTGAACAAATAATTCCTGCACTGAAAACCTGTAGATACATCAGGGCATATTCAGGGGCAAGACCCCTTGTAAGTGAAGGGAATATTGAAGACGACAGGAATGTCAGCAGGGGCTTTACCCTGCGCGACCATCAAAAGGACGGTGTTGACAATTTTATAACCATCACAGGCGGAAAGTTGTCCACTTATCGTCTAATGGCGGAAAAAGCATCTGATATAGTGGCTTGGAAACATTCAATATTTTCAAAATGTTTAACAAAAGAAATTCCTTTGCCATCGACAAAAAGTGGCGAATGGTCTGAACCAGGAGTACCAATAAACAAACCTTTTAAGACTGAGACTGGCAATGACCCGATTTTGTGTGAGTGTGAAATGGTACCCCAAAGCGCAATTGATACACTCATAGATTCAATCAAACAGGCCAAAGGCAAGCCGGATTTGAAATCCATTGCTCTCAGGAGCAGGATAGGCAAAGGTCCCTGCCAGGGATCATTTTGCAGTTTAAGAATCCTTTCCCACATGTATGACAGGGATGTTCTTCAAGACATTTCAGATATTAATGATCTTAAACTCTTTTTAAATGAAAGATGGAAGGGTGAACAATCTCTTTTGTGGGACCAGGCACTTGTTCAATCGTCTCTTAAAGAGATGATTCATTCCGGGTTATTTGGTTTGGAACTAATTAAGGACCCAATTTAATATATAATGATGATACAAAAAGATACAGATTGTGATGTTCTTGTTATTGGTGCCGGAATGGCCGGTATGGTTGCTTCAGCCCGCGCATCACAACTTGGGTTGAAAACTATTCAAGCTGGAAATTCATCTGCCCTTGTTTTTGCCAGCGGGTTGTTTGATTTGTTAGGGGTTTTTCCGATAGATTCAGGGGAAATATTGTCAAAACCCTATCCTGCAATTAAAAAATTACAATCTGATCAACCCGATCACCCCTATTCAAAAGCAAATCAGAAACAGATTGAAGATAGTTTTTTGTTTTTGATTGAATTTTTAGATTCTGCCGGACTTAAATATCATTTGCCCGGAACTTGCAACAAACAAATACTAACCTCTGTGGGAACTTTTAAGCCCACATACATTGTTCCTGCAACCTTTTTAAAAGGATGCGATCTTAACAAAGTGGGAAAAAATCTATTAATAGTTGATTTTAAAGGATTAAGGGGATTCAGCGCAAAACAGGCGGCATCAGGATTAGGTGACAGGAAAGAAAAGACCCATACTTTGAGTATTGATCTACCTGAAAATAAAGGTGGCTTGAATCCTGTTCACCTGGCAAAATCATTTGAAAATCAGGAATTTATCCAAAAACTTTCTGATAAAATCCTTGGGTTTTCAAAAAAGGCTGACATTGTAGGGATCCCTGCCATTTGCGGAATTCAAAATAGTTTTGAAATAGTTAAAGAGCTTGAAGAAAAGACTGGAATGGATATTTTTGAAATACCCGGCATGCCTCCTTCCATTCCCGGTCTGCGCTTGAAAAATGCGTTTGAAAAAAAAATATCAGATCTAAATACTCTTTTTTTAAGTAATGCTAAAATTGTTTTTAATGCCATGGAGGATGACAATTTTATACTCCAGGCAATAAATGATAATTTTGAAACCAGAATCAAAGCTAAGTGTGTAATCCTTGCTACGGGAAGGTTTCTTGGCAAAGGCCTCTTCGCTCAAAGAAATAATGTTGTTGAAACTATTTTCAACCTGCCTATTTTTCAACCAAAAACCCGCGATCAATGGCACCAATTGAATTTTTTCGATCCAAAAGGGCATCAGATAAACCAAACAGGACTTGAAACGGATGATACGTTCAGGCCTCTGGATCAAACAGGAGAGCCGGCTTTTGAAAATTTATATGCCGCAGGCTCCATTCTAGCCCACAATGACTTTGCCAGACTTAAGTCAGGAACAGGGGTTTGTTGTGTATCCGCCTATCTGGCGGTTAACAATTTTTATAAAAAGTCTCATAAAATGAGAAACAAATGATTATAAAGGCACTCACCATTGCCATAAGCCTATCCCTTATTGGGTTTTTGTATCAATTTTTTTCCTTTATCAAGACAAACAAAACTTTTGACAAAAAAAAATGGCGAATGAAAAATTTGAGTATCAAGTCCTTTTCTTTGAACTCAATTTTACAGACAAAACTTTTCAAAGCCGGAAAAATAAGATGGCTGATGCATCTTCTAGTGGCTTCAGGATTTTTATATCTTGTAATTTTCCATGCCCTGGATGATGTGACCTCTTCTTATTGGTTCCAATATTACCAACCAACGGTTGATCCATTTCAATTTTTAAGAAACCTGGCTGGGATTTTTGTACTGATCGGTTGTGTGGGTTTCCTTTGTCGACGACTTTTCTTTTTTAAAAAGCTTAAAAAAAGAAAAATTCAATTTAAGGGCCTTTTTTCAATCCTGTTAATTTTATCCATAATTCTATCAGGCTTTTTACTTGAGGCAGTTAAAATAATTTCAGAACCTGTGTTTATGGAAATGGTGGAAGAATATTCTGATATAGATGAAGGCACAGACCTTGTAGATCTTAAAATTTACTGGGAAAAGAATTATAATGCGGTTTTTAATGAGCCATTGCTCATTACCCCGGAAAAACTTGCCATAGGAAAAGAGCTTAATGAAAATTTTTGCATTGATTGCCACTCTCCAATAAAATCAGCTTTTATATCCAAGAGCATTGCCAAGGCTCTGAAAAAACCCAGCATCTGGCTGAACTATCACAGAATTGACAATTTATTATATTATGTTCATTATTTTTTGTGTCTTCTGATTATTGTGAGCCTGCCTTTTTCAAGACTTTTTCACATTTTTTTAATACCCGTTGCCAGTTTGGAAAAAAATTTAAAAAAGGAACAACTGGATCAAACTCTGGGATACATAAATACAGCAACTCTGTATGCCTGCACAAACTGCGGCTTTTGCTCAGATGTATGCTCTGTCTTTCCAAATTTTTTGATCACAAAAAATATCAACACCCTGCCCCATGCTAAGATTGAATCCTTTAAAAAGCTTATGAATTCTGCACCGGTCGAATCCAAAGCACTCTATATGCTTCAATCCGGCAATGGCGAATGCACCTATTGCCACAAATGTACTGATATATGCCCTTCCGGGATTGATCTTCAAAATTTGTGGGTTCTTCTTAATCAAAAACTTTCTTTAAAAGGATATCAGGATAATTACACATTTATTAACAACTTATCCTTGGAAAAGTGGGCTAAGCTTGCGCCTGAAAAAGAAAAAACTTCCTCTACACAGGGGAAAACCACACAACTTGCAGACAATGTGGATTCTTTTGAAAATTGTATTCAATGTACGATATGCACGAATGTCTGTCCTGTTGTTGAGCATGATATTGACGGCAATGATTATACCCCGCAGCAGGTTTTGAATTTGTTACGACTTGGCAAGAAACATCTTGCAACTGGAACCCGAATGGTATGGAACTGCCTGACCTGCTTTTCATGTCAAGAATCGTGTCCCCAGGGGATAAAAGTTGCAGACATCATGATAGAATTAAGAAATAATGGAAATCTACGGGCAGATGCCCTAAAACTTGAAAATTTTACAAAGGCCACATAAATGAAATTTGCATATTTTCCCGGGTGTAAAATTCCTTTTGAGCTTAAAGAATACGGAGATTCCTTTGAAGCCATAATGAAAAAATTGGAAGTTCGGCTTATAGACCTGCCCTTTAATTGCTGTGGATATCCTTCAAAAAACAAAAACCTTGAAATCTCGGTATTATCATCCATTCGCAATCTTGCTCTTGCCGAACAACAAGGTCTTGATCTTATTACACCCTGCAAATGCTGTTATGGCCAGTTTAAGCATGCCATATACTTCTGGAATAATCGCACTGATCTGCGGATTAAAATTAACAAAACCCTTAAAAACGAAGGCCTTTCATGGAAAGGGGAAACACAAATCAAACATTTGCTTTCTTTTTTGTATAATGATTTTGGTCTTTTAAAATTAAACCATAAAATAACAAAACCATTTTCAAAAGAAAAAATAGTGGTTCAGTACGGCTGCCACGCTTTAAGGCCCTTTTCAATCACAGGATTTGATGACCCCTTTGCACCAAAAATTTTTGAAGCACTGGTAAATATCATTGGATTAAAAAACCTTGAATGGTCAAAAAGCACTGAATGTTGTGGAAATCCGATTTATGAGACCAATAAAAAACTGTCCTTAAAAATGCTTGGCTCTAAATTAAAAACCGCATCTGAAACAGGAGCTGCCTATATATGCAATGCCTGCACTCATTGCCAGATCCAATATAATTTTATGGTCATGGAACAAGAATTAAAAAAATTCCAGATCACTCCCGTCCTTTTTACACAAATCCTTGGAAAGGCAATGGGTTTAACCAAAAACGAATTGGGAATAATCAATACCGATCTTTTTAATTTTTAAAGTTCAATTTGCATTGCACCGATACATTTACTACACTGTAATTTTTAAAAATAATTAACCAAAAGATTAAACCCTTCCGATCATTTTATGGTTGATGAATTGTTAAAATAAAATTTAACACAGGTTGTAATGCAAAAAAAATATTTATATTTACAAAAAATTAAAGATTTATCATCTGTCCTGCTCGAAAAAATGGTTCCTTTGGACAGAACTGAAACGCTTACCTATTGGCGTGCCCGAATTCTCTTTTCAATCATTTTCCCTGGTGTATTGATTGGTTTGTTTGTTTTCATCTTTACCATCCCCATACTGATTAAACAAAACCTTTGGAATTTAGTAGTTTCATATGGAAGCGCCTTGTTAATAGGTATTTGCCTATTACTTTTTCCATGTATCAGCTTTACTATTCGCGCAACAACCACTCTTTTGATTTTATATGGAATTGGTTTGACTATTATGATTTTCACAGGTCCTTTAAGCGGTGGACCTTTATGGCTGTTTTGTTTTTCAATTTTTTCAGGAATTTTACTGGGCTCAAGAGCTGCTCTTGTCGCAATTTTAACCAATACAATAACTTTAGCAATTATCGGTTATTTTATTATTAACTCTAATTGGGGCCAATCATATTCTTTTTTCAAATCTGAACAATTAATGTATCTATCCGGTATTAGTTTTCTGTTTTTAAACACTCTGACTGCTATTTCTATATCTGTATTGATTAAAGCCATGACTAAATTCCATGAAAAAGAAAAAAGCCTGGTAAAATCATTGAGAAAAGAACAGATACAATTAATGACTGCTAAAAATAAACTGGAAAATGAATTTGAGGAGCGCATTCAAAGGGAAAATGAACTGTTTGAGAGTGAAAAAAGATTCCGGCTTCTCTTTGAAGAGGCTCCAGATACCATTTTTATCATAGCTATGAATGACCGTATACTTGACGCCAATAAAGCTGCAACTAAGATGCTCGGTTATGGGCACAAAGAATTCCAGACAATGACCATAGCCGATATTCAAGCCCCAAAAGTGCGTGGCAAGGCAGGAAGCATAATTAAAAACAGACAAACCCAGAGCCCGTTCTTTGAGACCCTGGATATACACAAGAACGGTACGATTGTGCCCGTTGAGGTCCATCATCATAGAATGCGCATTGAAGATGAGGATATCGTTCTATCCGTGGTACGGGATACCACCTACCGCAAGCAGGTGGAAAAGGAAAAAATAAAAACTCAAAAAATTATAGGCGAACAAAAAAAACTCGCCTTTGTCGGAGAAATAGCTGGAAAGATGGCCCATGACTTCAATAACATTCTGGGCGTTATTATGGGCAACACAGAACTGGCACTTCTTGATAATATGAATCCTGAAACAAGAAAAACATTTGAGTTGATTTTTGAACAAACCATACGGGGCAAAAATTTAACAAAAAATCTGGTCGCCTTTGCCAAAGACCAGGAACCAAAACAGGAATTTTTCAGAATCAATGAGAAAATTGATCTGGTTGTAAATCTTTTAAGAAAAGATTTGGAAGGAATTGAGATTATCCAGGATTATAAACCTGGAGTACCGGAACTACTGGCTGACCCGGGAATGATTGAACATGCACTTGTAAATCTGATACAAAATTCTATCCATGCAACGAGTTTGGTTGAATCCCCAAGAATAATTATTCGTACCTCTTGCTTAGACAAAAATATTATTTTTGAGGTTGAAGATAACGGATGTGGAATCCCCATGGAACATCTGGAAACCATTTATGAACCCTCTTTCACCCTAAAGGGAACCCGGGATGTGGCAGGCTCATATAAATCCGGTATTAAGGGAACCGGCTATGGAATGGCCAATGTAAAAAAATATATCCAACAGCACAAAGGCAATCTCTCGGTTGAATCTGTAGTCGGTAAAGGTACCAAATTCACAATCATCCTGCCTGTCTTTAAAAAAGAACTGACACTTAAAGAAAAAAAAGAATTCCAAAAAGAAATCAAACATTCTGGAAAATATATCCTTCTTATGGAGGATGAACAGGCAATATTAGATGTGCAATACAGGATACTAACCCAAGAACCCTGTAATCATGAAGTTGACACTGCTTATAATGGTCAGGTTGCAATGGATTTGTTTGAAAGAAATAAATATGATCTTGTAAGCTTGGACTATATTCTTCCAGGAGAAATTAATGGAATGGATGTATATCATCATATCAGAGCTCTCAACAAAACCATTCCAATTCTTTTTATTTCCGGCAATATTGAATTTTTAGAATCCATAAAAGAGTTGAAACAAAAAGACATCTTTATTGCTCATCTGTCAAAACCCTGCCAGAATAAAGATTATATTAACAGCATAAATAAATTGCTCGAAATAAAAATTTCTAAACACCAGCCCTGGTAAGGGTTGTAAAGGCAAATCCTATGAAATCAAAAAAATGTGCTCAAGATTCCAGTGTAACTATATCCAGGGTAATGCTGCCTGAAGATGCAAACTCGGCAGGAATTGTCCACGGAGGAGTTATCATGAAAGAAATTGACAATGCTGCCGGTGTTACTGCGGTAAGACATACCCGCAAAATATGTGTGACCGCATCCATAGACCGCCTGGATTTTCACAAACCAGCATTTATCGGCAACCTATTAACGATAAAAGCAGGTATTAATTACACGGGTAAAACCTCCATGGAAATCGGAGCACGTATTGAAACCGAAGATCTGATGACTGGGGTTAGAACCCACCTTGCTTCAGCTTACCTTACCTTTGTGGCCCTGGGAGAAGACAAGCGTCCTGTGAAAGTTTCTCCCTTACGGCTTGTGACAAAAGAGGATTTCAGGAGAAACTCAGAGGCCCTTGCAAGAAAAGAATTGCGATTATCTGAAAAAAAGAAAGAATATGAATGCCAGATGGATAATAGCAAGTGTTAAATTTAAAAAAAAACGGGATTGGTCTTTGATAGCAAGACCAATCCCGCTCTTATTGTACAGTTTTTTTTGAGGGGAATTATCCCAGAATTTTTTTCAGATCACCTTCAGGTGTTCCAATGGGAGTTAAATTATAGTTTTTAACAAGGATATTCAATATGTTCGGCGTAACAAAGGCCGGCAATGATGGTCCTAAATGGATGTCCTTGATACCGAGCTTGAGCAGGCTGTAGAGAATGGCAACTGCTTTTTGCTCGTACCATGAAATGATAAAAGACAGGGGTAGTCCGTTGACATCCGTATCAAAGGCTTTGGTCAGCGCCACGGCAATCTGGACGGCTGAATGGGCATCATTACATTGGCCCACATCAAGGAGTCTCGGGATGCCATTAATATCACCTAGCTGGTGTTTGAAAAATTTATACTTGCCACAGGCCAGTGTGAGGATAATACTGTTATCCGGTGTTTTTTCCACAAATTCAGTATAATAGTTTCTGGATTTTTTAACCCCGTCACAACCACCTACCAAAAAGAAATGACCAATGGAACCGTCTTTTACACCCGCAACGATTTTATCAGCCACACCGAGAACTGCCTTGTGCCCGAAACCCGTCAAAATTTCCATATCTTTTTTATCTTCGCTATAACCTGGAAGTGCAAGCGCTCTTTCAATCAGCGGTCCAAGATTATTTTTATTCAAATGTGTCAGGCCAGGCATTCCAACAGTCCCGGAAGTGAAAACATTTTTCTTATAAGATTGTTTTGGTTTTTGAATGCAATTGGAGGTCATGAGGATTGCGCCTGGAAAATTGGCAAACTCTTTTTTCTGATTTTGCCAGGCAGTACCATAATGGCCGTAAAAATGAGGGAAGCGTTCTTTTAATTTCGGATACCCATGGGATGGTAACATTTCACCATGTGTGTAAACATAGATACCTTTGCCTGCACTGGCACTTAAAACCGCTTCAAGGTCAATATAATCATGACCGGAAACCAGGATAGCTTTGCCTTTTTTGACACCAAGGGGAACCTTTGTTGGTATAGGATCACCATAGGCACCGCTATTGCCAAGACTTAAAAGCTCCATTGCTCGAAGGTTTTTTTCTCCACATTCAAGGACCAGCCCAAGATAGGCATTTGCATCCAGGCTTTTATCCTCAAGGGCGGCAAGACCCCTGTGGACAAATTCATAATTGCCTTCATCTTCCTGGCCGTGCTCTGCTGCATGATCTGTATATGCTGCCATTCCCTTGATCCCAAAAAGAAGCATATGCTGGAGCGATCTAAGATCCGGATCAATATCAGGGACTGACATTAATCCATATTGTTTGCCCTGTTTAATCATGCCTTCCAGGGAAGGTTTTAGTTTCAGTGTCAGGCTGTCACTATCTGATGAAATAGTACCTCCGGCAGCTTTCACACGTTTGATCATCTTGTCTCTCAAAGAAACAGATTCCTGGAGTAAATTTTCAAACCGGTAGGGATCAAATTCCACATTCGTCAGAGTGGAAAACATTGCCATACAGGTAAACTGGTTGGTTTCAGAGTCACTGATATTCACTTTTCTAGCGGCAACAGCTGCAATGGAAATCCCTTTAAGGGTATGAATTAAAAAATCCTGAAGCGCTGCCACATCCGGAGTTTTCCCGCAAACACCGATCCTGGTACATCCCTTACCACCCATGGTCTGTTCACACTGGTAACAGAACATTTCTTTTTTTTTTGTGGCAGCAAACGCTTTGTTGGAAGACAAAATAGAAGGCAGAAGGGTCGATGCTGCAAGACCCATTGTACTGGTTTTAATAAAATTTCTTCTTGATACGCTTTTCTTTTTCAATTTAAATCTCCTAGGCTAAATTATAAATTCCCCGTTATGGGTTTTTCTTTTGACACTAATATGACAAAGGAAACAGAGGAAATCATTGATCTATGTCAATTTTTTATAAATTTTTTTATAAATTTTGGAAAATTCTTATATTGATTAAAAAATCTATAAAATTTTTATGCAAGGTTGGGGTTTATTCATTGCTCTGATTAATATTGCAAAAAACATTATCTCAAATCAGGCTATGGTTCAGGATCTTTCCTCTGGGAATCCAATTGGACTTTTTGCGCCTGGATGTTTTTCATTATCTTTATCATTTTTTCCATCATTTCAGGATCAATTCGACCATTTTTATTCCATGACATATTGTTTTGGAATATATATCCAAGATATTGGGTTTTTGAGATTTTATTTCGCCAGTTTCCTGATATTTTAGCTATAGATATACCCACAACAAAAATGAGTATCATTACCAGGGCAATTGTTAATTGCTCAACCCGTATTTTATCTGAAAATATAAAAAAACCAATGGAACGCTTTTCAGGACAATGTTTAATGCATCTCATACATGTTGTACACTCTGAAGAATGGATGAGTTCTTTTTGTCTTATTTTTATTAATCCTGGACATTTTTTTTCACATATACCGCAATCTATACAATAGGATGGATTGCGTTTGATCTTTCCAATACTAAAAAAACTTAAGATTCCAAGGATTGCTCCATATGGACAAAGATATCTACACCAGAAATATGGGATAATAAACGATAAAAAAATCAATACAAGGATAACGATTAAAGAGGTGTTTGAGATATTGATAAAAAACTTGAGCATCTTAATATCAGCAAACCGATTGTAAGGGCTTTGGATAAATTGTTCAATGCTGTTTAACGGCATTTTGTAAAAGATATTCCAAATAAAAAATCCAGCCAATACATATTTTATACTTCTCAATAATAAATCAACCGGGACAGGTAAACCGACATTTTTTTTAAAAATATTAAAATGCAATTTAGCAAGACAATCCGAGAGCAGACCCAGGGGACAAACCCAACTGCAAAACCCCTTTTTTACTATAAAGGCAGTCAGACAGATAATTAAAAACAGCACTAATGCTGAGGGGTGAACACTGTTTATTGTTCCGGTTAACAACAAATGTTTTAAACTGACCAGAGCACTTATGGGAAGAAAGGCTTCCACACCCGGAGGTCTTTCAAAGTCAGGTATTATTCCTGTTTCAAGCTGAGAAACAAAAAAATAAAACTTAATTCCCGTGCTGACGATAACCAAACAAAATATAATCTGTACCAACATCCTTAGTGAAAGGTAAGATTCTAATCCTTTATATTCTTGAAATTTTTTTTTCATATTCCTCTTTTATCCATAAGCTTTTACTCCTTTATATCGCCATGGATTTAAAAATGACTTGATTTAAATCAATAAACTTATAAAACTTGATCTAAATCAAATAAACTATTCATTTTTTCAGCTATACTTTCTTATGAATGCCAACAAAATAATTAAGTTTCAGCCCTGATTCAGGCTCTGTGTTAATCTTTTAATGAGTTAATCTTTTTATGAAAGGATAAGTGATTAAATGTCATTTTTCAGTAAAATGAGTGGGGGAAAACAAAGTCCACCAATGGTGAGTCTTTCAGAAATCACATGGTCATGGATTGGTGCTTTTTTAGGGATAACACCTTTGGCGTTTTTAAATTACAACCTTTTTCAAGGTCATGATCCGGTATTTATTATCGGTTCTTTCGGCGCCTCTGCTGTTTTGATCTATGGTGCTGTTAAAAGCCCTTTAGCTCAACCGAGAAACCTTGTCGGCGGCCACATGGTCTCGGCTGTTATTGGTGTTATTGCCTATAAATTATTCTATCCTTTTCCCTGGTTTGCCTCTGCGATTGCAGTTGCCACTGCAATCGCAGTGATGCATGCAACCAAAACACTTCATCCTCCCGGCGGTGCCACTGCATTAATCGCAGTTATTGGAAGTGAGAAAATTCATGATCTTGGCTTTTTATATGTGTTCGTTCCTGTTGGTGCCGGGGCAATGATAATGTTAATCGTGGCATTGGTCGTTAATAATATTGCAAAATCAAGAAGATATCCTGAATTCTGGTTTTAATATTTTGATGAGACCTGCGCTACTTATCCAGGACTTCACGTGCCTTCTTTGCAAGATCCTTCATTACAATGGGCTTTAATGTGGTATCGAAATTTCAATATCAGTAAGAGCCCAAAATAGAATTTCTAAATTTTTATCACCCGTGACACAGAAATGGACAACCGCCCAAATCCAAATTCCTTGACAACATACCTAAAATAACAATACAACCTATATTCAAAATAGTTAATCTCTCTTCATAATTTTATTAGAAATCTCAAATAAAGGAATTTTCTTATGAAAAAAGTTATTGGTGGATTGATAGCAATTATTCTTGGTTTATTTTGTTTCTCAGTATTCTTTTCAGCCTTTCTAAACCTTCTGGCTGGTATAATACCTCTAACTCTTTTATTAGGTGGATGCCTGACAATTTATCTTAAACATGAGGACGAGTCACATGAATGCGGTGAGGCGACGACAGATTGTTGTAATAATAGCACTAAGACAGATACTCCCTTACCAACGATTCCTTTAAAAACTGCATCTACAGAGACCAAACCTGAAAAAGCAGAACCAAAGCAAATTGAAACAAAATTGGTAGAAACCAAATCAACAGAAACCGAAACGATTGAAAATGTAATTGATAAACCCATTGATGCTACTCCCTTGTTGCATGGTAATACAAACTCACATGTTTTTCACAATCCGGATTGTAAATTTTCAAAAAGTAAAAAATGTACTGCATCTTTCAACACAAGAGAAGAAGCAATTCAGGATGGTTATAAACCCTGCAGAGCCTGTAACCCTTAAACAAGAGACAAAAATTGAGTGACTTAGTGATCCAAAACTCTATTGTCCTCATTATTGAACTGTATTAATTCAGAAATTTTAAAAAAAAGTTCATTCTTATAATCAAGAGAAAAAAAATGGCCAATTCAAATATTACAAAACCAATAAATCAGTTAACACAGACCAACCCGAATATAAAAGAATATCGCTGTCCCTATTGTAATCGAATACTTTTCAAAGGAAATGTTAAGAAAATAAACATGGCGTGTCAGCATTGTCAAAAATTTATAAAAGCTGATGAACATGAACTTTTAAACATACAGACAGACAAAACCTGAAATTATTATGATGCTATCAAAAACATTTGCACACTGCTGACAGACAGGGTCCACGACTACAATTTGAACTAATTTTAAAACTTAGCCAATAAAATCCAATTCATATAAAAGTGCTTTCACTAATTTTTAATTTGACAAAAAATATTCATTCTCTATAATTCAATTAATTGCTTGAATAATAGAGGAGTAGAATATCATGAACCCCGGCAGGCGTTTTAAAGATGAAATATACGATCAATTTTCCAGGATCGGCAAAGCTGTTTCAAGCCCTAAACGACTTGAACTCTTAGATATCCTTTGCCAGGGGGAAAGATCTGTTGAAAATCTTGCAAATGAAACCTCCCTTACCATTGCCAACACATCCCAGCATCTCCAGGTATTAAAAAACTCTCGCCTGGTTGAACAGGAAAAAAAGGGATTGTATGTGGTTTACCGACCTGCGCCAATGGTATGCGAATTCTTTTTGTCCATGCGAAAAATTGCCGAGAATCGGATAGCAGAAATTGAACAGATCAAAAACCGATTTCTTGAGGGCAAAAAAGGTATGGAACCCATTAACCGGGATTCATTGATAGAACGAATAAAAAATAATGAAGTGACAATATTAGATGTCCGCCCTCCACAGGAGTTCAGGGCAGGCCACATTATTGGCGCTGTGTCCGTACCTTTAAAAGAACTTGAACTCATGCTGGCAAAACTACCCAAAAAAAAAGAAATTGTTGCCTATTGCAGAGGGCCTTATTGTGTCCTTTCTGTTGAGGCAGTAGAATTGTTAAACAAAAAAGGATACCATGCCGTCCGTCTTGAGGAAGGCGTTATGGACTGGCGTGCCATGGGATTACCTGTGATATCAGGTGAATAATAGTTTAAGGAAGATAATTTGAAAATAATTAAAAAGAACTTCATAGCATTGATTGTAATTTGTCTGACAATTAGTTCTTTGTGGGTTTCCAACCGAGCTGTTACTCCCAAGGAAGCATCCTGGGCGGATGTGGTGGCAGAATCAAGGACCGGCGGGTATAGCCTTATAAAAACAGATGAACTTTGGAAAAAATACCAGAAAGGTCCTGAAAATCTTTTGATCATTGATACCCGCCAGGAGTGGGAATTTCGAACCGGCCATATCAAACAGGCCGTCAATTTTCCAATAGAACCTACCTGGCTCTCCCGTTGGCAGAAAAAAACGCCTCTTGAAAAATTTTTAGGCCCGGACAAAAACCGAACCATTGTTTTTTACTGAGCCGGCCTGGCATGAGTTCGAAGCGACTCGGCAGCCCGTGTGGCTGTAAAACTTGGTTACTCAAACATTTATCGTGACCCGCTTGGATATCCTGAATGGCATGCCCAGGGATTTCCTGTAAAAACAGCTCCGGCAGGAACTGCCGGTATTGAACAAGCAGGGGATATTTCAGATCTTTCCAAAGATAATGCCTATGGCAAATTACATGGTTGGGCTATGATTTGGACACTTTTGGGTATTTTTGTCGGGGGCATGGCCCTGAACCTTACTCCCTGTGTATATCCCCTCATTCCCATCACAATCTCCTACTTTGGCGGCAGGAACGGTAAAGGGCAGACGATTGTCCACGGCATATGCTATGTGGGCGGAATTGCCTTTACAAATTCAATGTTGGGTGTATTTGCTGCCCTGACAGGCGGATTGATGGGGGCATTATTACAGCATCCTCTGGTATTGATGATTATTGCAGTTCTTTTGATTTCTCTTTCATTCAGCATGTTCGGATTCTGGGAATTACGGATTCCCTACGGCCTTATGCAGACCGCGACAAAATCACATGCCGGATATTTAGGTTCTTTATTCATGGGGCTTATGATGGGAGTTGTTGCAGCACCCTGCATAGGTCCTTTTGTCCTTGGACTGCTCACATGGGTGGCCAGCATGGGGAGTCCATGGCTGGGATTTATAATTTTCTTTACCTTAAGTTTAGGACTTGGACTGCCATTTTTTTTCCTGGCAATTTTTTCCGGTAATATTAGTAGACTTCCCCGGTCCGGAGAATGGATGCTTTGGGTCAGAAAACTTATGGGCTGGGTATTGATGGGTATGGCTGTCTATTTTGTACAGCCGCTTTTCTCCAAAACTTTTGGAACCTTTGCCATGGCAGGCGTGGCTTTATCAGCAGGGCTGCACTTAGGCTGGATAGACAAAACAAAGGCAGCATTTAAAAGCTTTGAAAGGATTAAAATGACAGCGGCTTTGGCGTCTCTTGTGTTCATGACTATTCTTGTGGTGACTTTTATCACCCAGGGATCCGGAGCAAATTTTAATTCCTATGATGAAAAACTACTGGTGCAGGCAAAAAATATAAATAAACCTGTGATCATTGATTTTTCTGCAGAATGGTGCAGCCCCTGCCGTGAACTTGATGATCTTACTTTTCATGATGAAAAAATAGTGGATATAACAGCAAAGGATTTTATCCTGATCAAGGTAGATCTTACCCGCAAAGGTGATCCAATCCATGAAAAACTGCTAAAAAAATATCATATCAAAGGTGTCCCAACTATAATTTTTCTGGATAGAAATGGAAAGGAAATCAAAGGACTACGTCTGGTAGATTTTGAACCCCCGGAGCAATTTTTAGAAAGATTAAACAAGGTAAAACTATTATTGTAAGAATATATAAATTATTTAAGGAATAAATCATGTTAAAAGTAAGCTTTTTTTTAAACGAGCCCAATGGCAAGCCCTGAAAACATTTTAAAAAAATCATGCCCGGGCTGGGCAAAACATATGATATAGAAATCCAAGTCATTTCAAAACCCATTTCAGAATACAATACAGATGAATATTTTGAACTGGATCTGCCGGTAGCCCCTGCAGTATTGGTGGGAGATGAAATTGTGGCAGAAGGGACAGATGTACCAGGGCATGACATAGAGGTTTCAATTTGCAAACAATTGGACTTATCTGCCCCTCAAAAAAAAGAAAAAGGGTTTTTAGGAAAACTATTTAAAAAATAAAATTATGAGGACATATGAATTCCGTTCCTTTTGAAATGGGCCCTATCAGACCGGTCGATGAAGCTGACAGCCTGTTGATTCGAACTACCCGGGGCTGCCCTTGGAATAGGTGTACCTTTTGCAGCCTGTATAAAAATATGAAATTTTCCCTGAGATCTGTGACCGAGATCAAAAAAGATATCATAGCTGCAAAAGAATATTTCAATGGACACCCTTTTGAAACATGTTTTCTCCAGGATGGGGACAGTTTTGTCATGGGAACAAAAGACCTGATCGAA
>JABIYQ010000563.1 GCA_018702715.1 Desulfobacula sp.
ATACAGATTTTCGGTCGGGCTTCCAGAAATGTGTTTGGCAGGGTGATCATGTATGCGGAAAAAGAGACCGCATCCATGAAAAAAGCCATTTCAGAGACGAAAAGACGTCAAAAAATTCAAAAAGCATATAATGAGAAATATAAAATTGTGCCCACTACGATTCAAAAAAATATAAATTTATTAAAATATTCAGCCAAGGACAGCCAGGCTTTAGCACCAGGGTCTGTGGATGAAGATATACAAAATTATGAAGACAAGGAGTTGAATCTGGAAGATATTGTCAAAGATCTTGAATATAAAATGAAACTGGCCGCCCAAACACTTGAATTTGAAAAAGCCGCAGAATACAGGGATAAAATTAAAGAATTGATGGATATAAAGCAGGTTTACGGGCCATGATGGATTTGATACTTGAAAAATACAGGCAAACTCCTCACCAACCTGGTGTTTACAGGATGTTGGATACCAAAGGCAGCACCATTTATGTTGGGAAGGCCAAAGATCTTAAAAAGAGACTGTCATCCTATTTTATAAAAAAAAATAATCATGACCCAAAGACTATGGCGCTTCTTGAAATGATTAAGGATTTTGAAATCATAATCACGTCTTCAGGCCATGAAGCATTTATCCTTGAGTCAAATCTCATCAAAGAATACAATCCCAAGTATAATGTGATTCTCAAAGACGGGAAAAGCTATCCATTACTCAGGATCGATATGAATGAGACATATCCTGCTATCCAGAGAGTCAGAAAAATAAAAAATGACAAGGCCCATTATTTTGGCCCATATTCTTCAAGTAACAGCGTCAATAAAACCTTAAAGCAGATACAAAAAATATTTAAACTGCGCCAATGCAAAAACACCCAGTTTAAAAACCGGTCACGACCCTGTCTTAATTTTCAGATCAAGGCATGTCTGGGCCTTTGCTGTAATGATGTCTCTGTTGTGAAATATAAAAGACAGGTTCAGGATGCAATCCTTTTTTTAAAAGGAAGATCACACCAGGTGGTAAAAAAACTCAAAGCTCAGATGACGGGTTATGCATCTTCCCGGGAATATGAAAAAGCTGCGGAGATCAGAGATACAATATTTGCCATTGAAAATATCCTGGAAAGACAGGTGGTGGTCAGTCCGGATATGATCGACCGGGATATCGTTGCCTTTGCAGCAGACAAGGGCAGAGGAGTGATCACCGTGATGATCGTTCGATCCGGCTTTCTGATAGACACAGCGCATTATCCCCTTGATCTGGGATTTAAGGAACCGGATGAAATTTTGTCTGCATTTTTAGAGCAATATTATAAACACATGGAATTTTTACCCTCTATTATCCTTTTAAGCAGGAAAATTGAGAACAAAGAGGAGATGGAAAATTTATTTGCCAAAAGAAAAGGAAAAAAGGTAAACATCCGTGTTCCGGTCCGGGGTGAAAAAAAACGACTTGTTGAAATGGCCCATGTGAATGCATCAAGGGAACTTGAAAAATCTTTGCTTAAGGAAGAAGAGGAACGGGCATCCATCTCCATGCTCAAGGACCTGATGGGAATGAAAAACCTGCCGGCCAGAATTGAATGCTTTGATAATTCAAATCTTTCAGGCCAGGACCCCGTATCTTCCATGGTGGTGTTCAAGGATGGAAGACCTTATAAAAATGGCTATCGCAAATTTATTATCAGGGGTCTTGATTTTCAGGATGATTATGCATACATGTATCAGGTCCTTGAACGGCGGTTTTTAAAAGATCCGTCGGAAATGGCTTACCCTGATCTTCTGGTGGTTGATGGAGGAAAAGGTCAGCTCTCAATGGCTGTGGCTGTTTTAAAAGAGCTGAATATTGAAAACAACTTCATGGTGGCAGGCCTGGCAAAAAAAAATGAGGCAAAAGGCGAAGAATTTGATAAAATTTATATTCCGGGACGATCAAACCCATTAAATACAAGTCAGGCAAGAAAAGCATTATATCTGTTACAGCAGGTCAGGGATGAGGCTCACAGGTTTGTCATCACATTCCAAAGAAAACGCAGGGAAAAACGGGCAGGGCTTTCAGTTCTTGATACCATCCCCGGCATTGGTCCAAAGAAAAAAAAGGCCTTGCTAAAGCATTTTAAGGGTATTACCCAGATGAAAACCGCGTCAATTGATGAGATTGCAGATCTTCCAGGAATAAATAAAACATTGGCAAAAAAAGTGATACAAACCCTTAACAAAAAGTGAATTTTTGCAGGTTACCTATCAGTCTGTGGGGGTGACACAAAAACCTTCCGGAATCCCTCCTGAAGAGAAATGGCTTTTTCAGGGCAGAACCTGGCACAGACACCGCAACCAATGCAGGATTTTTCCTGCCTGACAGCATATTCGTCGTTCTTAAGTGAAATGGCATCCGTTGGGCACCAATCGACACAGGTTCCACAACCCGTACAAGTGTCCTTGTCAATCACACTTAAGTGAAAAGTGGAATTGATCATGGGAAGTGTACCGTTCCTCCAAAGATTGAATGTATCACAGCAGTCCTTACAGCAGTTACAGATGCTGGTCTCGAAACTGGATTCCCTGGATCCCGGATGAAATGCTTTGTGGATTAGGCCGGCATCCTCTGCGTCTTTCATGATATCCTGAGCTTGCTGCCTGGTGACTGGTTTTGCAAAACCCTGGGCAATGGTGTGCCGAGCTGATTTGCCAAAAGTAAAACAATTCAATGTAGGGGCAAAAGTTGCACAGCCGTCACCCAGCAAACTTTTCCTCTGTCTGCAAAAACAATATCCCACGGCAATATCGTCAAACTTATTAATGATATCTTTAATGGTCTGACTGGGCAGTACCCTGTCTTCGGGTGTATCCAGGATTTTATCTACTTTGATAACCCTAATTTTGTTTCCACCTTCGGTGTACTGGAACGGAATGGTTCTGTCCAGGGCAGGGGCTTTGGCAAAATG
>JABIYQ010000565.1 GCA_018702715.1 Desulfobacula sp.
CCTGCAAGAATTTTTAAAAATGTAGACTTTCCTGATCCGTTGGCTCCGATGAGTCCGTAACAATTACCCGGTGTAAACTTTATATTAACGTCTTTGAACAAAACCCTCTTGCCATAAGCCAGGGATACGTCTGTTGTAAAAATCATTGTTGTCTTGCTTCCTTTATTATAATAAAAAAAACCACAGGAATGAATCCCGCGGTTTAGAAATTGCAAAAAATCGAGTCAATTACTTATCATTTTTTGAAATAAAAGGGAATCTTTTTTTAATTTAGATGTCTACAATCAGCAAATTATAAAATCTTAGTGCTGTCAGATAGGTTTTACTAAAGAAATTATTCTCCAAAACCGACCTTTTGTCTTAAGTTTTTAAGCTTGCCATGCTTTTTTTTATAATCCAAGCGTTTTTTCTTTGCACTTTTGGAAGGCCGGGTGGGTTTTCTTTTTTTTTGTTTGATCAATGCCTTTAAAATTAAAGATTTGAGTCGGTTGAGGGCGTCCTCTTTATTTTTTTCCTGGCTGCGAAATCTTTGTGCCTTTATAACAATGATACCATCCTTTGAAATTCTTTGATCGCTCAGCGCCAGTATTTTTTCTTTATAAACATCTGCAAGGCTTGAATTTTTAATGTCAAATCTTAAATGTATGGCAGTTGAAACTTTGTTAACATTCTGGCCACCCGCCCCCTGCGCCCGAATAGCCTCACACCGGATTTCGTTTTCCGGAATACTTAACTTGTTAGATATATTCAACATTATAAGCTTTCTTTTCTATGTCCTATTCAAACCTGTCAATTTTGAAAGTTGAGCCATCAATATACTTTTAATTCTTTTTTTGGGAAAGATTTTTTTTGCATGTGCTCATGTTTTATAAATTATATTACAGGCCTGCAACCCATGACATTTTGTGGTTGTTTGTTCTTTAATGACATTAGGACTAACAGAGGATTAGTCCACTGGGCCTTCTCCTTCTCGGATATGGGGCTTGAAATGCAGGTAGTCTTCTATATAAAAATATTGTCAATCTGGAGGGATCAATTCATGGCAAAAGAAAAAACGAAAAATATCAAGTCTTCCTGTTTCGAAATCACCACCTGTCACGCTTTACGTCTGGAATTTAACACCTTTAACAACGATGTTTTTTCAGTTATTTGTAATAAATGCTTGAATTTGGTGTGTATGGTGTGTATAAAATAATCATGAACAGTAGGCAGATTATAAAAGAGCTTAAAAAAGCAGGGTTCGTACTCGTTAAAGTGTCCGGCGACCATCACAAATTCAAGCATAGAAATGGCAAGATAGTGATTGTTCCCCATCCTCAAAAAGATCTGCCTATTGGGACAGCCAGGAATATTTATAAAATGGCAGGATTGAAATGGAGAAAGTAAAATGAAATATCCGGTAATTATTCATAAGGACGAGGACACAGGGTACGGGGTTACTATCCCTGATATACCCGGATGCTTTACCTGTGGCGATACCCAGGAGGAAGCCATTCTCAATATACAAGAATCAGTAGAATTATATTATCACGGAGAAGACATATCTGAACCCCCAGCCCCCTCTCAAATGGAAGACCTATTAAATTCTGATCTGTATACAAGAGACAGCTTTTTGTATCTGGCTGATATTGATTTTGCATTCATAGCCCCCAAAACCCAAAGGGTCAATATCACGGTGCCTGAGTATAAACTTGTCAAGATTGACAGAGCTGCAAAAGCCAGAGGAATTTCTAGATCTGCTTTTTTTGTGGATTCTGCTGAACAACATATCAGGGATTTGAGTGTTGAAAAAACTGTTAAGAGAGCGGTCCCCCACGAGATTCAACAGCGTTCAGACAGACCTGGTCAGCACTACATAGATTAAAAAATCAACCACAATATCGGAATTAAAATATTGTGGTTAAATAATTTTTGAATTGCACTTACAGAGGATAGTCCGGGGGATTTATTCTCCCTTGAAAATCAAGTTCAATATCCAGCCTTGGAAGTCTCAAATGCTCTGATAATATTCTAACAAATTCAAATTTTCAGTTCTATATATTAACCCGGCAAAAAAGCCATCGAGATTAAAAAATGTGGCAGGCCTTCCGGCAGTTGCAGGACGTTAACCGCAGCCCAGGAGCATGAAATCCAGAAAGCGATTGTGGACAAATGCCCTGATCAATTAAAATTCCCCTTTGCATTATGGACAAGGGTTGCCGGTCAACAGCTCATAAAGGAACTTTTTTCAATCAAAATGCCCATACGGACAGTGGGCGAATATTTGAAACGATGGAATTACACCCCGCAAAAACCATTGCGCAAAGCCTATAGACAAAACTCAAAGGCAATATCGGCTTGGTAGAAAGAAGAATACCCGGCCATTGCCATAAAATCTAAAAAAGAAAAGGCTGAAATCCACTGGGGCGATGAGACAGGTCTTTGTAATGACAGCTATCATGGCAGAAGTTATGCCCCCCGCGGGGAAACACCAGCCATAAAAATACACCCAAGATGCCAGCGTGTAAATTTGATCTCAACAGTGGCCAACCAAGGCAAGGTCCGGTTTATGATTTATAAAGACAAGATGAACTCTCAAACATTGATTCGATTTATGAATCGGCTTATCAAAGACTCTGACCAAAAAATATTTCTGATATTGGATCATCTCAGGGTTCATCACAGCCACATGGTTAAGGACTGGCTAAAAGAGCATAAAGCCAAAATAGAAATTTTCTTTTTGCCATCCTATTCCCCAGAACTGAACCCGGATGAGTATCTCAATTGTGATTTAACCTGAAGGTCACACGTAAAAATTGGTGTCCAGAGCAAAGTTCCTGCCAGGACAAAAGAACTATTAGTAAAAAAGACCATGTCCCATTTGCGGAAGTTGCAGAAGATGCCGGGCCGGGTAAAAAATTACTTCAAGCACCCGAAAATTTCCTATGCGGCTTGATTCATATATTTAATTGCCGGATTAATATATAAAGCACACATAGGGAGGACGTCCTTGATTAATGTTGGCCGGAAATAAAGTTGAAAAAAAATATATTTTTGCCCACAATATAAGGAATCCTGGTAAACAATATCAATTTTTATTTTAAATCGGAACCCACTCAAGCGCATAAAAATCAATGAAATATGGAACCGTGCATTTAAGGCTTTTTCTTGTATGCACCAAATCTTGTTTCAACAGTGCTATTGCCATGCTCACTGATTGCGTGAGTAGTGTGAGTTATAAATTCCATATCATTTATTTGGTCATAGCTACATGAGAGTCTAAGGCTAATGTTAATTATTAAATAATTTGCTTCAAGCAATTCTGATATAGAAGCAAAGGCTTTATCTGTTCTATCGAGATCAAGTCTGAATTCTATTTTTTTAACAAAAGCTGTATCAGGAGGGACATCCATTAATGATATATCTATCTTTTCTGGGTCTTTTTGTGATGTTATTATTTCCCCCCATTTGTCATATTGGTTCCGAATATTGGTAAACATTTTTTTGTTGGCCGCAATCATGATAGTTGCTTCCTGAATATATGCATTTGAAGCGATGACGTTACCCTTGTTTGAAATGGAAACAAACATAGTAATAATTGCTCGAGTAGGGCCAACTTCCAAAAAAGAATAGTATTCCCCGTCGTCCATTTTAACCGGTTCTGCTAATAATATCGGTCTGTAGGTTTCAACAAAACGATCCTTAGTTTTTTCAAGAGTATTTTGTGCTAAATCATTAGCATCTTTCGAAAATTTTAGTGCATTGCGGGCATTATTATTCGAATATAAAAGGCCAAGGATAAGAAATATTGTACTTATAAATGAAAACCAATTTTCTTTAAAAAATTCCATAACTTCCCACCACTGTCATAAATTTAAGGTTAGCTATAATTTTTTAACAAATCAGGTGAAAGCTCCAAATATGACTGGTAAATTATTTTATTGTCCATTTTTAATTTATTTTCACAACAAGAAGATTACCGGTTGCCTGTATATTTGTAAACTTTTTGATAGTAAATCGTATACCTTGAAAATTTGAATGATATGCGACCAGATTAATAAAAAATCTTGTTCAAGAATTCAGTATCAACAATTTTTATACCTGTAAAGATATTTCAACAAATCAATTTTGGTGAAAATATAATTTAAACAAGAAGAATCTGCAAGAAGGTTCTTTATTGGAGTTTTGGCAGAATAGCAATTAATCAAAAGGTATTGCTGGTCCACAAATTGGGCAAAAGCACTATTAAATAGATAATTGTTTTATGAAATGATATCATGGATAAGTTTTATAATTTAATTAAAATATGTTTGTAAATATATAAAGGGGGATAAATGGATAGGCTTGATGCCATATTTGCACCGGAAACCATAGCGGTTATTGGGGCATCTACTCAAAAAGGAAAGGTAGGGCATGATATTTTTGCCAATATTTTATCCGGTGGATTCACAGGGACACTCTATCCTGTTAATCCAAAGGCAAAATCTGTTTTAAGTGTAAAATGTTATACCAGTATTTCAAATATACCAGACCCAATCGATCTGGGTATGATTATTCTTCCACCCAAGGCTGCTCTAAATGCTGTAAAAGATTGTATTGCAAAGGGTGTCAAAGGGATCGTAATCGTCTCTGCCGGTTTTAAAGAAGTGGGTGGAGAAGGGGCGCAGATTGAAAAAGAAATCAAATCCTTATGCACACATGCAAGCGTAAGGCTGGTTGGACCCAATTGTTTAGGGGTGATTAATCCATCTCCAAAAGTGTCGCTGAATGCCAGTTTTTCAGCACGAATGCCTGCTCCGGGAAATGTTTCCTTTATTTCCCAGAGTGGAGCTCTTTGCACTGCCGTGCTTGATTATGCAGCAGACAAAGGATTTGGGTTTTCAAAATTTATCTCAATCGGAAACAAGGCAGATGTGGATGAGCTGGATTTATTAAGGTACTATTACAATGATC
>JABIYQ010000324.1 GCA_018702715.1 Desulfobacula sp.
ATTTTTGCTAAAGGACCACCATGCCTCCTAAAACTTTTAAATGCAAACAATGCGGTAACTGCTGTATCAACCTCAGCGATGCTTTTCAAACAAGCGTCAGTGATGAAGAAATTGCATTGTGGGAAATCGAAGGACGATATGATATCCTTGAATGGGTGAATTCAATACATCTTGGCGAGGAGCATTATATTCATGATATTTGGATAAATCCAAAAACAGGAGATGATGTAAGTCGGTGTCCTTGGTTGAGGAAATTACCAAAGCAGGATAAATACATTTGCAGGATTCAAGATTTAAAACCTACGCATTGTCAGAGATATCCGCAATCAAGAAAACATGCTGAAGAAACTGGGTGTAGAGGATTTGAGTAGGTGTTGAAAGACTGATCCATTTCAAATTTTGAGTACAATTTTTTTTCGGATCGGATTTATTTTGAGATTTCGATTTTGAAAAATGTTTTTCTTTTTCATGGTGGAGTTCCTCCTCGATTTTTTCAATTGCTTTTTGCAGATTGATCTTATAAATATATCACCGATTTAGTTCGGATGGTTCTTACTTGAGGGGGAACTTTTCCTTTTATAATAAAAAACCATTCCGTGATCAGCATAAAATTAACAAGAAAAATGAAACTGTTATTCAAAAATAATTGAGCTGTGAATCTGTGTGAGATCCTTTGAAATACTCTCACAAAATCACACCATCAATTATTTTTAAAGGTACCAATATATATAGATAACAGCAGCAGTTTCTTTTATCTGCTCTCCTGGTGAAATGAAAGGTATAAAATTTACCCACCTGAAATAATTCTATGCAATGTTAGCAGCGTTTGAGGTATGGGGGTTACAAAAGTTAGGCTTGACAATAGTTCCAAAATCCGAAAAAGTTTACATCGACTATTGAAAAATTTAACTGTTGCTTCACAACTGGTTTAACCGCTGGGAAAAAGGAGAATCATCATGAATCAAAGTGACTTTCATTTATTGGGTAAATATGATCAATCCATTTATGTGTCCAAGTGGATCCCTGAAGATAAAGCTCCCAGAGCTGTGATTCAATTGGCCCATGGAATGGCAGAACATATTACCCGCTACAATGACTTTGCCGAAAAATTAGTGGGCGCAGGATATGCAGTATACGGCAATGACCATCGTGGACATGGGAAAACCGCAGGTTCCTTGGAAAATATCGGCTACTTTGCAGATGAAGATGGTTTTAATGTAGTTGTTGAAGATATGAAACTGTTGACAGATACCATCAATGAAGAATACCCCAAGCTACCAGTATTCCTTTTCGGGCACAGCATGGGCTCGCTGTTATCAAGAAGTTATATTGCCCGGTTTGGAGATGGTTTAAAAGGGGTTGTTTTGTCCGGTACAACAGCAAATACTGGTCTTCTCGGTTTAGTAGCAGTTTTATTGGCCAAAATTGAATGCAAAATAAAAGGAAGAAAAGTTCCCAGTAAATTTTTGGACAGTATGGTTTTCGGAGCCTTTAACAAACCCTATAAACCGGCAAGAACTGATTTTGACTGGCTAAGCCGGGATAATGAGCAAGTTGATTTGTACGTGAATGATCCGTATTGCGGGGGTGTTTTTACGACAGGGTTCTTTCTTGATTTTTTTTCCGGTCTGAGTGAAATGTTTAAAACCCAGAACACAAAAAAAATTCCCAAAGAACTGCCAATGTATATTTTCTCAGGCGAGTTGGATCCAGTGGGAGGAAAGAAAGGAACCATGGTTAAAAAAACCTTTGAAATTTATAAAAATGCCGGGATTAAAGATATTGAAATAAAACTGTATCCTGAAGCCCGGCATGAGATGTTAAATGAAACCAATAAGGAAGATGTTTACAACGATATTATCCAATGGTTTAATAAAAAACTCGGTTAGATGCTAAAGCGCTCCATCATTTTGCTAAGGATTCGTCCCAGATCAACCCATCCTGTTGCGTTGTCTTTAAAGTGATCCTCTCCCAGGAAATTAAACAAAAGGTTTAACTAATTTTGAAGGATAATTTTTATGGTCGATTATCGGCATAATTCAACTCCTATAGAAAAAAATGAAAAAATCGTATCGCACGGCTTTAAAGGGTTAGATATTTTATAAAGAATATTATCAAGAAAGTAAAACGAATATGACACAGGGAGTAATACATTTCAACATGGAAAAACGCCATTTTTCCGTTGAATATTTTACAAAGATGCTTCCATATATACATCAGGAAACCGTGGATAAAATTATCTATGCTCTTCGCAAAGGGGGGCTACCGGAGTGAAGTAGGTAAAAAACCTGTATGGATTCTATCATTGGCAAATTATGTCATGATTTTTTTTAACAGAGTGAAAACAAGGACAAATCAAAAAAGCCGTAAGTCATTGGGTTAGAGGTTAGACTTACGGCTTTTGGGGATTGGATAATTATAAGGAATTATTTATTCTTCAACAATCATCATAGTAGCAGGATTAAGCCTGTATCTTTGATCTGTTCTGTCACCGTCTTTTAAAATTACAGCTTCTATTTTATCTTCCACAGGTTGAAGAAAAATGGCTTTGTCAAATTTTTCTTTATGGGTATCAAGCTGGATTGGGTATCCTTCCGGACTCAATTTTTCTTCCCTGTGGCTTTTCATGGAAAACCAGATGAAAATAGAAAATTCATGATTTAAGTTTTCAAGTTCTTCAAGAATGCCTGAGACATCTTTATCAAAATTCAAGCCGTCAATAATCATGATGCAAGGCAAGGCAAGGTCTGCTTTTTTGAAGCTTTTAAGATAATCCCTTATTTTTTCTGAATCAAATGTGGATTCATTATAGCTGATTCCAACCTTATTGAGATTGATGTCTTCCCAAAGTCTGACAGCTTTCTGGGGGTCAACATATCCTATACTGTCCACAAGGTTTGTATATCCTTCGCTATACCTTAAGTTTATTTTCTCAATGGGGTCATCAAGGCTGATATGAAGTATTTTTTCATCTTTTAACAATTGAGTCAGTGCTATCTGAACAAGAAAACTGGTTTTTCCAACACCAGCCCTTGAAAGAACTGCACCGAATCTACCTTGTTTTAGGTTTTCAATCCCAATTGCTTTTGAAACCGGGCTTTTAGAAATGAGATCTTTTTTTAACATGTTTCCTCTCTCTTTATATAAATGGCTTATTTTTTTTGTGCTTTTTCTTCAAGTTTTTTTCTGGCAATTTCTTCTGCAATAGATAGTGGTACCTGTTTATATGTTGAAAACTCCATTGTAAACTGGGCTTTTCCCTGTGTAGCAGATCTGAGAACGGTAGAAAAGCCAAACATATCAGATAATGGCACCTGGGATTCCACCACAGACATGACACCTTCTTCCTGAGAGCCCTGAATAATACCTCTTCTCTGGTTAATCAGACCCATACAGGATCCCTGGAACTCATTGGGTGTTTCAATAACAACCTTCATGATGGGTTCTTTTATCACAGGTTTTGCTTTGTTGTATGCCTCAAGAAAGGCTCCCCTTGCTGCGGATTTGAACGCCATTTCAGAAGAGTCCACAGCATGAAATGCACCATCGTCAATAGTGACCTTAATTCCCGTAACAGGGAAATCAAGTTTGGGACCTTTGGCCATGCATCCTTCAAAGCCTTGTTTACAGGACGGGATATATTGAGTGGGGATTCTGCCACCTGTAATTTTATTAACAAATTCAAATTCATCATCATGTGGTTCCATAAATCCGGCAATACGGCCATATTGTCCTGCACCACCCGTCTGTTTTTTATGGGTATAGTTAAACAGAGCTTTTCTGGTAATGGTTTCTCTGTACGCAACCCTTGGTTTGCCAGTTTCAACTTCTGCGCCGTATTCTCTTTTCATTCTTTCAATATAGACTTCAAGGTGTAGTTCGCCCATACCCTGAATTATGGTATCTCCGGTTTCATGATCCACATGGGTTTTGAATGTCGGATCTTCCTTGGTAAATCGGTTTAAAGCCTTTGACATGTTGATCTGAGCTTTATTGTCCTTTGGAACAATGGACAAAGAGATAACCGGTTCCATAACATGCATGGCAAGCATTGAGTAATTGATTGTTGGTGATACAAATGTATCACCGGAAGCGCAGTCAACTCCGAACATGGCACCTATATGACCGGCCGGAATGGCCTCTACATCTTCAGTTTGAGATGAATGCATTCTGATCAGACGTCCTGCCCGAAATTTTCTCCCATCTCTTGAATTAACCAATGTGTCGCCTTTATTAATACATCCCTGATAGACCCTGATATAAGTCAACTGACCATATTGTCCGTCTTCCAGTTTAAAGGCCAAGGCCACAGTTGGTTTTTCAAAGCTGCTTTCAAGAATAACAGCTTCTTCATTATTATCCATATCAAGGGCTTCATTTTCAATATCAAGAGGGGAGGGAAGATAACTGATCACTGCATTCAGCAGAGGCTGAACAGCTTTGTTTTTATATGCAGATCCAAGAAACACAGGAGTCATCTGTCTTGAAATGGTTCCTGTTCGAACTGCAGACATAATCAGTTCTTCAGTGATGTCATTTTCTTCCAGAATGGCATCGGTAAGCTCCTCTGAAAAAAGAGAGACCGCATCGATCATCTCTTCTCTGGCTATTTGGGCCTCTTCCAACATTTGGGCTGGTATATCTTTTGTTATAATTATTTCACCATTTTCCCCTTCAAAATAATAGGCTTTCATGGCAACAAGATCAACAACGCCCTCATGTTTGTCTTCAAGCCCTATGGGAAGCTGCATCATGACTGAGTTATGACCAAGCTTATCCCTCAGCTGCCTGCTGACCTTGATCGGATTGGCACCGGATCTGTCACATTTGTTTACAAAAGCAATGCAGGGGACTTTATAGCGTTTCATTTGCTGGTCTACAGTAATGGACTGGGACTGGACTCCTGATACAGAGCACAGAATCAGTACAACTCCGTCCAAAACCCTTAAAGAACGCTCAACTTCAACAGTAAAGTCAACATGGCCCGGGGTATCAATAATATTGATATTATGTTTGTCCCATTCACAATAAGTTGCAGCAGAAGCAATTGTGATCCCTCTTTCTCTTTCAAGTTCCATGGAATCCATGACAGCACCAACGCCATCTTTGCCTCTTACTTCATTGATTTTATAAATTTTATCAGTGTAAAATAAAATTCTTTCCGTTAGTGTGGTTTTACCGGAATCAATATGAGCACTGATTCCAATATTTCTTACTTTTTCTAGATCTCTGATCATTTTAAAATCATCCTTTGAATATATAATTTACTTTTCAAACAATTTTAGAATGCAATTGTTGTCAAAGGTTTCCCTGTATTTAAATATTGCTAAATTATTGCGATTTTGTTAGTGTGAACCCGAAGTTAAACTTAGCTTTTAAAACAAAAAATAATATATTTAACTAACTAATTTGTCAAGTAAAAAGTATTGATTGTGCATATTTTGTCAGAACAATTAATCCATGAGTCAATAACATGTATAAAAAAAGGATCAAACGACCTGGGAGTCAAGGTTTCCGATCACCAGGCCCAGTTGATGATCCTTCATGCAAAAGAGTTGATGGCATGGAATAAAAAAATAAATCTTACTGCCATTAAAAAACCTTTGCAGATTGCTGAAAAGCATTTTATCGATTCCATTGCAGCAGCTATGTTTCTTGAAAATGAAACCTGCCTTATGGATATGGGATCAGGGGGGGGATTCCCAGGTATTCCCATTAAAATAATGAATCCTTCATTAAAAGTTGTCCTGGTAGATTCCTCTCGGAAAAAGGTCAATTTCTTAAAACATGTGATACGAATCTTACATCTGGAAAATATTGATGCCATCCATGCAAGGGTTGAAGACCTTCATGCAAATAACGCCTATCAAAACAAATATGATGCTGTAATATCCCGGGCCTTTACCAGCCTTTCAGATTTTGTGACAGTTGCAGTTCCTTTTTTAAATGAAAAAGGGAAAATTTATGCAATGAAAGGGAAAAATGCAGAAAAAGAGATTACATCAACCCTTTCAAATGAATTTGATTTAAAAACATATCATTACCTATTGCCTTTTGAAAAATCTGATCGATATATGATCAAATTATTTTTCAGAAGGGGTTAAAATCGGATCTATATATTTTTTTAAAGCTTTTCTTGTTGTGTCAAAGGCGAGTTGATCCCAGGGTATTTTATTTTTTTTAAATTCATCAATTGACATTGATTCATGACAAGGCTGGATGGTTCCTCCTGTTATTTCGCTATGGTATACGATTATTATATTTGCTTCTCCTGGATAGGAATAGGTGCCAAGCAGGCTGTTAATTTTTGTGACCAATCCTGTTTCTTCAAAAAATTCACGTTTGGCAGCATCTTCAAGGGTTTCCCCCCTGTCCACAAATCCTCCCGGTAGAACCCAATGACCTTTTTTGGGCTCTTTGTTTCGCCTTTGAAGGACGATTCCATTAATGGTTTCTGCTATGGTGCAGGCAACAAGCTTTGGATCAAGATAAAAAATAAATTCGCAAGATTTGCATACAAGTCTTTCTGGCTCATGATGTATAAGCCTTTTTTTAACAAAATCCCCTTTGCACAAAGGGCAAAATTTATATATGCTTTTTTTGTTCATAATAGTTTATGTAACCAAGTATTTATCTATTTGTTTAACTCAACTTAAACTGCCAAGTTTTCCGGCGTCATGCAATTTAAATTTGAATGGTATATGATCTTAAGGACCGCAAAGTTTATAACTTGAACGAAATTGCTTGTTTTTTGGCCCATCTACCTTGTTGC
>JABIYQ010000474.1 GCA_018702715.1 Desulfobacula sp.
CTAAAATATATTTTAAGGAAATAAACAATATACAAAAGGTTAAAATCCCTTTGATATATACGGCTCTAACAAATTTTTGTACCCTGGCCCCAAGATACATGCCCATAAATCCACCGGAGCCTAACAGGGCACCCAGCATCCAGTCAGGCGACACATGAACCTGAGGATAAATGCCTGCCAAAATTTGATAGAAAATCACACCGGAAACCGAGGTGACAAATGTTCCCAAAAGGGCTGCCCCTGCAATAACATATACAGGCAGGCCAATGATAGTGACAAGTATGGGTGCAATGATTGATCCACCCCCGATTCCATATATCCCGCCAATGATCCCAACTAAAAAACAAATAAGGTAAATGGGTAAAGTTAAGTAAGCGTATTCTTTTCCCCCAAACGTAAAAATAACCCTCTTTATCGAAGACTCTATAACTGTAAGGCGATGAAAGCCATTTGCCTTGATCTGCCCGCCTTTTTCCTTTTTCTTATTTTTAGTTAGAATATCTTTTAAAAGCTTCCAGCCGATATAAAGCAGAACAAACCCTGCAAACATCTTGAAATTCTTTGGATCAGGTAAATACTTAATTCGTATCCATGCACCAATAAAAACTCCAGGCAGAGTTCCGATAGTGATAGCCCAAGCCAGAGGCCACAACATCCTTTTTTCTCTGATATAACGATACACCCCGCTTGGAATGGCAACGATATTGAAAACATGATTGGTAGCGGAAACAGAAGGAGACGTATATCCCAGAAAACTCATTTGGAACGGCAACAATAAAAAAGCGCCGGAAATACCACCCATTGAAGTGAAAAATGAAACAACAAGAGCCGTTAAGAAAATAATATAGGGGTTGGCATGGATTTCAGCAATAGGAAAATACATTCATGCTCCTGTTTTATGAATAACCCGCAGATATGATTTTCTAATACAATCTACAGGCTATTTTAACTTTGTCTTAAATATCGGCACCACTCTGGTTAGGAGTTGACCCGCCTGTCCGGCAAGGCGTGAAAACTAATACATATTAAACATATGCCTTAGTTTTCACAACTTAGCCGGGCTGGATGACTTGGCTTTCAAACCAAAAAAAAATTAAGATTTGGAACTGAAAATATTTTAAAAATACATCCGAATGGATCAGGATACGCCCTGGTCCAGCATTGCATCTGCTACACGCCTGAATCCGGCGACATTTGCCCCAAACACATAATTTCCTTTTTTGTTAAATTCACAGGATGTTTCATAACACTGATCATGTATATGTTTCATCACTTGGTGGAGACGCTGATCAACCTCTTCTTCCGGCCAGTTCATAAAATTGGCATTTTGTGCCATTTCAAAACAGGAGCAGGCAACCCCTCCAGCATTACACGCCTTTGCAGGACCATAAAAAATATCTGCATTTTCCAGAAATTCCATACCATCAAGAGTCACAGGCAGGTTTGCCCCTTCCACAAGGAGTTTAACCTTATTTTTTACCAAAGCTTTTGCATCATCAAGGTCAAGTTCGTTTTGTGTAGCACAGGGAAAAGCAATATCACAAGGAATTATCCAAGGTCGTTTGCCCGGATAAAACTTGACTTTAAAATGATCCGCATAATCTTTGACAACATCATTTCCGCTCAACCTGAGTTTCAGCATATAATCAACTTTTTCACCTGTAACACCATCCGGGTCATGAATAAATCCATCCGGACCCGAAAGAGTTATGACCTTGCCGCCAAGCTCATTGACCTTTTTTACAACACCCCAGGAAACATTTCCAAAACCGGAAACAGCCACAATTTTGCCATCTATATTGTCATCAATATTTTTTAGCATTTCCTCTGCAAAATAAACCACACCATATCCTGTTGCTTCCGGTCTTAAATAACTTCCCCCCCATGAAATGCCTTTTCCTGTTAAAACACCTTTAAAAGACTTGGTCATTCTACGGTACATGCCAAAAAGATACCCTATTTCTCTTGTCCCTACCCCGATATCACCTGCTGGTACATCAGTGGATGCACCTATATGTCTGGAAAGTTCCAACATGAAACTTTGACAAAAACTCATTATCTCATTATCTGACTTGCCCCGGGGGTTAAAATCAGACCCACCTTTTCCACCGCCTAAAAGCAGGCCCGTCAATGCGTTTTTAAAAATCTGCTCAAACCCGAGAC
>JABIYQ010000567.1 GCA_018702715.1 Desulfobacula sp.
GAAAATGGTAATGAAACTAAGTATCGTTTAATAGGAAGATGGAAATCGTACCATGGCTTAACACTTGGTTCGCTTGCCGCCATGGGAAGGACAAGTTTTAAAACTTATTTTACTCCTTTATTAAAAGAGAATCTGCATATTCCTGCGCCATATTGTTATAGATGTGCCTTTGGCCTTACATATCCCTCCTGCAAGCTAAGATGTGCCATGGCCCTTGATGATATGATTGAAAATGCAGGACCGCAAACCATATCGACCTTTATTGCCGAGACTGTTCCAGGAGCGACAATAGCGGCTTGTTTTCCGCCAAAAGAATATTTAAATACAATTGCCAAAATTTGTAAACACCATAATGTACTTCTTATCCTTGATGAGGTAATGTGTGGCATGGGCAGGACAGGAGAATGGTTTGCCTGCGATCACTTTGATGTTGTCCCTGATATTGTAACCCTTGGCAAGGGACTTGCCGGAGGTGTTATGGCACTTTCCGCCTTTGGGGTTAAAGAAAAACATTTTAACACCATAAAAAACAATAGTGGCGTTTTTATGCATGGTGGAACGTTTACTCACCATAGTGTTGCTGCTTCTGCAGGGCTTGCGTTATTTGAAATTCTTGAGCAGGAAAAACTGGTTCAAAGAGTGAAAATAAAGGGTGAAAAATTAGGGGCCCTGCTAAAAAAGCATTTACTGCCCATACCCCAGGTCGGGGATGTCCGGGGAAAAGGATTTATGTGGGGGGTTGAGATTGTTAAGGATAAAAAAACAAAAAAGCCTTTTAAGCGGTCTCTAAAAATTGTGGAAAGTATCTGGGACAAGCTTTTTGAAAAAGGTTATATTACTTATAAATCCAGCGGACTTGCAGGTGTAGATGGTGATGCCCTTGTAATAGCACCGCCCTACATCATTAAAGAAGACGAGATGGAGATGCTGGTAAAGACAATTAAAGCAGTCTTTTTGGAATTTTTTAAATAAAGCTTATTTGTGATTGTTCAGCCCGTTAAAAAAGTTATACTTAAAGCCCTGTCTGATGGATATTTGCAGGAGGTTAAGCGTTTAGCATCGAAACAAATATCCATCAGACAGGGCGGTTTCAAGCATAAGAGCTGAATAATTACGTTTATTTTTATAAAAAAAATCTGAAATTATTTTAAGGAGTTAAATATGCCTGAATTAGCCTATCTAAACGGGGAAATTCGTCCCATTAATGAGACCTATGTTCCCATTGAGGACAGAGGATATCAGTTTGGAGATGCAGTTTATGAATTCATAGCCAGTTACAATGGAAAACTTTTTTGCTTGAAAGAACACCTGGACAGGCTGCAAAAGTCCATGAAAGGCCTGTCATTTCCAAAATTGGACAAAAGCTTTATTGAAAGTGCTGTTTATGAGCTTTTTGAAAAAGCCAAAATGCCAAGAGCCGGTCTTTATATCCAGATTTCCAGAGGTGTCGCGCCAAGGGATCATGCATGGAAAAAAGACATAAAACTACAGATAATAATGACCATAAAAAAGGTGGATGAGCTTGATCCCAAAATACGAACAAAAGGGATAGATATAATTACAGTGCAGGATGAAAGGTGGTCAAACTGTGATATAAAGACAGTCCAGATTCTTTTCAACTCTATGGCAAAACAAAAAGCCAAAGATCAGGGTGCCTTTGATGCAATTTTTGTTTCAAAGGATGGCATCGTGAGAGAGGGCACAAGTTCTAATTTTTTTATCGTTAAAGACAAAAGTGTCATAACACATCCTTTGACAAAAAATATTCTTCCAGGCATAACAAGAATGGTGATAATGGATCTTGCCCGTGATTTAGGCTTAAAACCGGAAGAAAAGTTTTTTTCCAAAACAGATATTTTTTCTGCCCAGGAAGCTTTTTTAACGGGAACGCTGACGGAAATTCTTGGAATAAAGGCAATTGACGATGTGCCCATAGGCAAAGGCAAACCAGGAGAGATCACCCAAAAACTTTACAAAGCGTTAAGGGAAAAAGCAAAATAATAATTGGGGTCAGGCTTGCATAGTTGC
>JABIYQ010000568.1 GCA_018702715.1 Desulfobacula sp.
GGACAATAACAAATCTTCGGATAAATGTTGGGATATCCAGAAATGCCCTGAAAAAAAACTTAAAAAGTGTCCTGCCTGGGAATTTAATGCAGGCGATCTGTGCTGGTTTATCAATGGAACCAAATGCAATGGTGAAGCTCACAATTCATGGGAAGACAAAATGGAAGAATGCAGAGCCTGCAAAGTGTTTAACAATTTTTTTGAAGCAGAAAAAGGAATTTAAAGCCAATGGATGATTTTTTTATAAACAGTGTGTGCCAAACCCAAAGGAATAATGCTACGGATTATCGCAAAGAATTACCGCAGGCCATCAGCGACATTCTTACATCAATGGACGATGAGCGGTGTTTTGCTCACATCGGGGATGAGCCGATTCATTTTTCAACCAGTGTAAAAGAAATGATTGATAAATTCAGACAGGTTCTTTTTCCGGGCTACTTTTCAAGTGAAAAAATTGACGGGGCAAATCTTGTTTACAGCATGGGGCAGGCTGTTTCGCAGCTGTATGATATCCTGTCAGAACAAATTATTCATGTACTGAGGCATGACTGTTTGCGGTACGGGAAGGCATGCTCTGAGTGTGAAGGCAGCGGCAATGAAGTTGCCTTAAAGGTTATCCAGGCCATTCCCGACCTTCGCATATCACTGGCTGAAGATGTAAAAGGTGCCTTTGATGGAGATCCTGCTGCAAAAAGCCATGACGAGGTCATTTTTTCCTATCCCGGACTTTTCGCCATAACGGTTTACAGGATTGCCAATGTTCTCTTTAAATTAAATATTCCCCAGTTGCCGAGAATAATGTCGGAACATGCCCATAGTCTGACCGGAATTGATATCCATCCAGGCGCGACAATAGGAGAACGATTTGTCATCGATCACGGAACAGGTATTGTTGTGGGTGAAACCAGTGTGGTGGGAAACAACGTCAGGATTTATCAGAATGTCACCATCGGGGCCTTGTCTCTTCCCCCGAATGCCGGAGAAAAATTAAGGGGGGCCAAACGCCACCCCACCATTGAAGATGATGTCATTATCTATTCCGGGGCCACCATCCTGGGAGGCGAAACCACGATTGGTAAAAGGTCTGTTGTGGGAGGAAATGTCTGGCTTACCCATTCAGTTCCACCGGACACCAAAGTATTTATGGAGTCCCCCAGCCTTATTTACAAACACCAGGAAACCCAAAAGGAGCAAACCCATGAATATCAAACCTGATATTACAAAAACCTGCGGCAATACCCCGTTGGTTTATATAAAAACTGCAAGTGAAGAAACAGGGGCATCCATATATGGGAAACCTGAATTTTTTAACCCTGCCGCCAGTGTCAAAGACCGGATCGGCCTTGCCATGATTGAGGATGCCCTTGAAACAGGGAAAATTAATCTGGAATCCACCCTTGTCGAACCCACCAGCGGCAATACCGGTATTGCCCTTGCCTTTGTGTCACGGGTAAAAGGGTTGAAGCTGATTTTAACCATGCCGGAAACCATGAGCATTGAAAGACGGGAGCTGTTAAAACATCTGGGCGCCACCCTTGTGCTGACTGAAGGTTCAAAGGGGATGAAAGGCGCTATTGAAAAAGCAAAAGAGATTGTTAAAAAAACGCCCAATGCCTTTATGCCCGACCAGTTTTCCAATCCTGCCAACCCTGAGATCCACAGGAAAACCACTGCATTGGAAATCTGGAATGATACGGATGGAAAGGTGGATATCTTTGTCGCAGGAGTGGGCACGGGTGGTACCATAACCGGGGTATCGGAAGTACTGAAAGAAAAAAATCCTGAAATACGATCCGTGGCTGTGGAGCCTGCTGATTCGCCGATTCTCTCGGGCGGGAAACCGGGGCCTCACAAAATCCAGGGGATTGGTGCCGGATTTATCCCTGAAAATCTGAATGTGGATATTCTCGATGAAGTCGTTACCGTTGAAAATGAAGAAGCTTTCCAGGGGGCAAAAGATCTTGCTCGAAACGAAGGTATTCTATGCGGTATTTCATCGGGTGCTGCATTTCATGCGGCCAAAATCATTGCATCCCGCCATGAAAATAAGGGCAAAACCATTGTGTTTATCATCCCGGATACAGGGGAAAGATATTTGAGTACAGACCTGTTTAAAACATCTTGAACTAAAACTTCAGGAAATTATCAAACCTCTTTTTTTAAGCAGGGGAACAGGATCCACAATATGCCGCGGGAACCATTTTTTCTGATCCCCGGCTTCCAAAGACATTGAAAGCAGTTCGGAAAAATGAAGAACTGGAATTGGATTTTTAAGGGAGCATCTTATTTCAAGGTTGAGGTGACACATTGAACAGGCGGTTACCAAACATTCCGCTCCGGCTTCCATGGCCTTGGAAACAATTTCATTCACTACATTCTCGGCGAGTTTCGGTTTTGCTGCCGACAGGTATGTTCCACAGCACCGTTTCCCATATCCATAAGAGATTATATCAGCACCAAGACTGGAAAGGGTTCTTTCCATTATGCCGTAATATTTTTTTTCATGTCTTAAGTCCGGCGGCATAGAAAGCATGCATCCATAGTAGGGTGCAACCTTGAGGTTTTTTAATTTTTCTCCGGCATCGGTAATATAATCGTTTACATGAATTCTATCAAAAATCTCAAAAAAATGTATGATCTCAAGCTCATCATCAAAGGGTTTTCCCCACAGGGTTTCATATTTTTTTCGAAGATTCTTGTCTTTTTTAATTTTTAAATACGTGGATTTCATCCGAATCAGGCAGCTTGGGCAGGCAATCATCAACGGTATTCCCTTTGGCGCCAGGGAAATATTCCGCATGGGAAGTCTTAGTGCCACCTCATGGTCAACGCTGTGGGCAGAGGATGACCCACAGCAGTTCCAGTCTTCAAGCTCCATCAGTTCGATATTCACGCGATCGCAAAATTTCAGAAGAGACAGGGTATTTTCATGCCCCGAAGCTTTGAGTGAACATCCCGGAAAAAAAGAAAATTTCAGTCTTTCCAAAGGATCTCTGGTTTCATTTCTTTTCAAAGATTTTTTCAATGGCTTTTTTATCCTGAA
>JABIYQ010000176.1 GCA_018702715.1 Desulfobacula sp.
CAAAGCCAACAAAACTTAACTTGTGCGAGACTATCATAAAAGTATCGAAAACCCTGGATGTAAAGAAGATACCTTCCCCAGAATGGTTTTCAGGATCAGATGTAAATTTACCTTTTGCCAGTTCCAAAATAGCCTGCTTTGAATATTCTAGTCCAAGTGCCTTTTTTATTTTTTGAAAAACTCCAACACCGTCATCAATAACTCTAATTTCAACATGTAGATAATCAAGAATCAATTCTATTATTAATTTTTTTGCGTTGGAATGGTCGATAACATTGTTGACCATTTCAGTAAAACCATACTGACAAAGTTCTTTTATATTGTTGTTTAATTCTCCAAGCAAAGGAGATAAATGTTTTGACCACAGAATATCTTCTTCTAAATTCTGATTTGGATATTGCCATTCATGAACTGTCTTGACTAACTGGTAATTAGGGTATCGATTTGATCCTGGCTTTTCAATGATTTTACTTTTGATAAGTTCATTAATATATTTCAAAACAGTTGGTGTGGTGATCTGAAAGTATTCACAGGTCTGCTGTGTGATTTTATTAGGATTTTTTGAAATGTTTGAAATAATATAATTTTTAATAAGTTCAATAACTTCTTCGGTAAATTTCATTTCCATCCCCATTTTTCTTATTATAAACATAAACAGCTTATAAACGAGTTTAAACATAACATAAAACACAACAATTAAAATGTAAAGCAAAAATAAACATTTAACCCAGGTGAGATTAGGCAATTAAAATTCTCATTGTCAATTTTTATTTAAGGCTGACTAAAACTAAAAAATGACCGGCATAAAATATTCATTACAACAAAAAAAATGAACCGGGTGTGACCGGTTATTTTCGTGTTCAGAGATCTTGTATTAAAAGCTTTCTTTGAACTTGGAACTCAGCGTGTCATGGGTACTGCAATGGCAGTGAATAACGCTTCAATTCGGGTAATGGAAAAAGCAGGTATGAAGTTAGAAAAAAAACTCTTATATAAAGGAATGGAATCAAGGAATCAAAATGAAGCAAGCATTAATAATTGTTGATATACAAAATGATTATTTCCCAGGTGGAAAAATGGAGCTTGTAGGAATAGGGGAAGCTGCAAAAAATGCCCAACATGCTCTTGAGCTTTTTCGGGCCAGGAATTTACCGATTTTCCATATCCAGCATTTATCAAACAGGGCAGGCGCGACTTTTTTTTTGCCGGAAACAGATGGTGTTGAGATCCACAAAAGCGTAACCCCGAAAAGCAGTGAGAATATAATTCAAAAAAATTTCCCAAATTCCTTTAGAGATACTTCTTTGAATAGCCAGCTTCAGAATCTTAATGTCGGGGAAGTCATTATTTGTGGTGCTATGACCCACATGTGTATTGATACAACAGTAAGGGCCGCCTTTGATTTGGGTTTTCGCTGCATTGTGATATCGGATGCCTGTGCAACAAGAAAGATGGAATTCGACAAAGTGTCTATTGAAGCGCTACAGGTACATGCCGCTTTTATGTCGGCACTTTCCAGCCCTTTCGCTCAGGTTATAAAGGTAGATGGACTAGAAAGCAAACTGGTATAACAAGGATAAACATTGGAAAATAAACCAAGGAAAAAATGGATAGCTGTTCTCTTTACAATTCTAACCACCGGATTAGGGCATATCTATTGTGGTCGAGTCAAAAGGGGTATTATTTTTATCCTAATTCCAATAACGGCTACTGTCACCGCATTTTTAGTTTTAAAAGTCTATCCTTCATTTTTATTATTAATCAGTTTCTTGACCATATGCATTATCTATCTCATTTATTGCATTTTTGATGTGATTAAAATTGCCCAAAAACAATCAGTCCATTATGAAACAAAGAAATTTAATCGTTGGTATATTTACTTGGCTCTTTACACTATTGTAATTGCAATCCCTCAACCCTTAAGTGGTGAGTACATCAAACAGAATATTGTACAGGCTTTTAAAATTCCATCTGGCTCAATGATTCCAACTTTGCAAATCGGTGATATGCTGCTTGCCAAAACTGATAAAGAATCAAAGTCTAATATTAATCGTGGGGATTTAATAATTTTCAAGTATCCTATGGATCGAACAAAAATCTATATTAAGCGTGTTATAGCTATAGAAGGAGAGACTATTTCAATAAAAGATAAAAAGGTTTCAATTAATCATTCTATCTTTAATGAACCATATATTATTAATACCGATTCACGAATTTTTAAACAAACTAAAACCCCAAGAGATAATATGGCCCCAATAGAAGTCCCGGCTAATTCTTTCTTTGTTATGGGAGACAATAGAGATAATACCCATGATAGCCGATTTTGGGGTTTTGTTAAGGAATTAGACATAATTGGCAAACCAACAATTTTGTATTGGTCCTGGGATAAAAAGGCTTTCAAAATCCGTTTTAACAGAATTGGCAAGTCTTTAATCTGAAAACAACGGATCAAATATTAATCCCATGACCTGGGCAATGGCTTGCTGGATCATTCTATCAGCACTGTTGGAATACCAAGCCAACGTTTACTTTCGTTCGGTTTCGGTATCTCAACCCGTAAAACCGGAGGAACGTCATGAAATTAATCGAATGGGAGGTAAAAGAAGACGATTACAGCTGGTGTAAAAAGCCATCGGCCCGAGACAATTGACGGAAGATGAGGCAATAGACACTGCCCGGCGGACCTATTCGGGAAATGCTGATTTACGTGTGACCTTCAGGTTATCCCGTGGTTTTACCGTTGCCCAGGTGGCTCAAAAGCATGGCTGGACTGATCCAATGACCTGATCCTTGACCCCATGGCCGGAGGTGGCGTGACCCCGGACACCTGTCTTGCAATGGGCCGTTGAACAAACCACTGCACATGGACAAGCCAGTGAGCTAAACATTCACGGTGGCTAAGAAAATTGGATCTATAATCAGATGATTGACCTGGCGCCGGAAAACAGAAGCATTACCGGGAAAATTGTCAATTAACCTAATCAGGAAAAGAAATATTATGTTTGAAAATCTGCTAAGTCCCATAAAAATTAATAAACTGACAATTAAAAACAGGACAGCATATCCATCATTGGGGGTTTTATTTTCTCTGGATAGAAAATTAAACAACAGGTATTACAACTATTTTCAGGAGATTGCCCAGGGAGGTGCTGGAATTGTAACTGTGGGACCTGTGGGAGTGGACTTTATAGGGTCAGGCCTTCTGACCATGGCCATTGATAAGGATGAATATATTCCCTCTTTTCAAAAAATGACCAATATTATTAAAAAAGAAGGCGCGAGCCCCTGGATTCAACTCTTTCATGCCGGTGCATATTCCCACCCCATGATGATTGATAATAAAACACCAAAGGCTCCTTCAAAAATATATTCAAGTTATTCAAGAACAGAGCCGGATGAGATGACGATTGAAGAGATAAAAGAGACTCAAAATGCATTTGTTCAGGCTGCCATAAGGGCTAAAGAGGCAGGGTTTGAAGGTGTTGAAATCATTGCATCAGCAGGTTATCTTATCACCCAGTTTTTATCTCCCCTTAAAAATCAAAGAACCGATGGGTATGGTGGAAGCTTTGAAAACAGGGTAAGGTTTCCAAGTGAAATAATTAAAACCATGAGGGAGAAGCTTGGGGATGATTATCCCCTCGGCATCAGGATGGCAGGAAATGATCTTGTGGCCCGGAGCAACACAGATTCTGAAATGCCGGCAATTGCAAAGGTGTACGAAGCGTGCGGCATTGATGTGATTAATGTAACCGGCGGGTGGCATGAATCAAAGGTCCCCCAGCTCCCCATGGAACTTCCAAGGGGAACATTTTCATTTTTTGCCCAGAATATCAAAAAAGCGGTTTCCATACCTGTAATGGCTTCAAATCGTATTACAACACCCTTTGAGGCAGAAAATATCATAAAGGACGGTTTTGCCGACATGGTTAATCTTGGGCGGGTTCTCATTGCAGATCCAGAGTGGCCCAACAAGGCTAAGCAAGGCAGGCCTGAAGAGATAAGACCCTGCGTTGGGTGCAACCAGGGGTGCACAGATCAGATTTTTTCAGGTTCCCCTGTTTTCTGCCTTGGGAATCCAAGGGCAGGCTTTGAAGGTGAACGAGTTATTACAAAAACAGACTCACCTAAAAATGTTTTAGTTGTAGGGGCTGGAGTGGGCGGGCTTGAAGCCGCCATAACTGCAAAGAAGCAGGGTCACAATGTTGAGATTTATGAAAAAGATGATGAAATCGGCGGCCAGTTGTGGATAGCAGGGACACCGCCCCACAAACAGGAGCTGTTGGAGTTTGTGCGCTATTACCGTGCAATGCTTAACAAGCATGAGATAAGCGTTCAGTTTAATACAATAGTAACACTAGAGCTTTTAAAGGAAAAAAATCCTGACCATATTATTGTTGCCGAGGGAGCCGAGCCACTTGTTCCACCAATTGAGGGTGTTGATGACCCTTGTGTCTATACCTCCTGGGATATTTTACGGGACAATCCAAAACTTGGAGAAAAGGTTGCAGTGATCGGCGGCGGGGCTGTGGGGCTTGAAACAGCACACTTCATAGCTTCAAAGGGAACCATGTCCCCAGAAGTGCTTCATTTTCTATTCAGATATGATGCCGTACCCGTTGAAAGATTAAGGGAATATGTCTTTAGCGGCACTTCAAAGGTAACTGTATTTGAAATGCTTGCAAAGACCGGGGCAGGTGTCGGGAAATCCACCAAATGGATACTCTTTGGAAACCTTGATAAGTATAATGTAGAGTCTAACACTTCAGCAAAGGTACTTAGTGTAAAAAAGGGCCTAGTCAGGTTTGAAACAGAAGGCAAAATTATAGAGGAACAATTTGATAATGTGGTTATTGCATCTGGTTCAAAATCAGTTAAAAAAGTTTCAGATAAGATTGAAGCCCTGGGTATCCCCTTTTCTGTTATTGGCGACGGAGTTGCGCCAAGGCAGTTGAATGATGCCATCCATGGAGGTTTTCTGGCAGCCCTTGAGATTTGATAAAATCCTGTTGTCCTCTTTTGTTGCATATCTGTTATGGTTATTTTTTTAATTCTGTAACCCTGGAGAGGCCGATATATTTGGAATTCGTGTGAGTGCAAAGAAGATTGAACTGTTAGAAGAAGGAATAGATAGAATTTTTTCCTTGACTTAGTTAACCTGCATGTTAACATATTGGATAATATGAAAGAAATAATTTTTACAGATCAGCGTCTGGAAAAAGTCCGGTTGAAGAGTTTCTTGATGATTTGACCACAAAACAGGCCAAGAAAGTTATCTGGGTTTTGAATATTGTCGAAGAGCATATTAATGTTCCTTCTAAATATTTTAAGAAAATGCTCAACACAGATAATCTTTGGGAAGTCAGGGTAAATTTTGGATCAAATATATTTCGAATTCTCTGTTTTTTTGATGGTTCTGAAATTATTATTTTAACCCATGCTTTTCAGAAGAAGACTCAAAAAACTCCAAGGCAGGCAATTAAAATTGCTGAGAAACGTATGAAGGACTATATTAAGAGGAAAAAGTTATGAGTGATCTCCAAAAATATATAAAAAAAAGAAAAAAAAAGGACCCGGTATTTGCAGAAAATTTTGATTCTGGATATGAACATTTTAAAATCGGAGTAATGCTGAAGCAGGCAAGAGAAGAGTCTGGTCTCACTCAAGAAGAATTAGCCTCTCGTTTAAACACAAAAAAATCTGCAATTTCAAGAATTGAGAATCATGCTGAAGATATTAAATTGTCAACCTTGGAAAAATTTGCAAATGCTCTTGGGAAAAGGCTAAGGCTGGAAGTCGCGTAATATAGACCAAAGTAAATATTTCAAACATCCAACCGGATTCAACCTCGTTGATAAAATTCCATGATTTGATCTTATGAATCATTCTTCTTGAAATATAATCCAAAAGGTGATTTGAGAATTCTCTTTAAACCACAATACCTCAACAAAAAAATGAACCGGGTGATACCGGTTATTTGGAAGAATTAAACTTCCGCACAAAATATTATATGGAAAACTTTCCGAATAATTTTCCGAAACAAGTTGCATAAAGAAAAAAAATGGATTATATTTCCGTATAGAATTATTAACGGAAAATTGGTTGGTAGAATAATGAATTTTAGCAAATTTAAAGCAGGCACTGATAAACAGGAATATCAATATAAAAGTTTCTCTCCAGAAAAAATCAATACAACATGGATTTGGGACGATCCGATTTTGAATGTTTTAATGGAAAAAGCAACACGAAAGTTGGGTGAATTAAATGCTTTTACACTTATTGTGCCCAATATAGACCTCTTTATTCAAATGCATATTATCAAAGAGGCCAATACTTCAAGCAAAATAGAAGGAACTCAAACAAATATAGATGAAGTATTGCTTCCAGAAGAAGATATTGCACTTGAAAAGCGAGATGATTGGCAGGAAGTCCAGAATTATATTAATGCCATGAACTACGCTATTAATAAACTTGAAAAGTTGCCCATTTCAAATCGATTATTAAACGAAACGCATAAAATTCTAATGCAGGGTGTGAGAGGTGAACATAAATCACCGGGGAATTTTAGGACAAGCCAAAACTGGATCGGTGGATCCAGTTTATCAGATGCCATATATATTCCACCGCATCACACAGAAATCCCTGATCTAATGAGTGACCTTGAATTATTTTTACATAACGATGCCGTGAATGTACCTCATTTGATTAAGATAGCTATCGCTCATTATCAGTTTGAGACGATACATCCGTACTTAGATGGAAATGGGAGAGTTGGGCGTTTATTGATTATACTTTATCTGGTTGGTTTTTCACTTTTGAAGAAGCCTTCGTTATACCTTTCCAGTTTTTTTGAAAAACATAGAAGTTCTTATTATGATGCTCTGTCGAGAGTCCGGGAGGCAAATGATATTTCGCATTGGGTCAAATTCTTCTTAAATGCAATTATCGACACTGCGGATGATGGGAAAAAGACTTTTATTTTAATTTTAGAATTAAAAAAAGAAACAGATAGATTTATTATTAGCCTTGGAGGCCGAGCTGAGAATACGAATAAAATTTTAGAACTTTTTTACCAAAAGCCAGCATTGAATGTAAAAGAAATTGAGAAATCTCTGTCAATGAATCAAAGAACGATTAGAAATGTATTGAATACTTTAGAAAAGAAAAATTTTATTGTTGAATATACAGGCAACAAACGAAATAAAAAATACATTTTTCAGCGATATCTCAAATTATTTTATTGAGACATTCACTGCATAGCTTTCTTGATTAAAATTCAACTAAAAAATGCACCGGCATAAAAACCTGTGATTTTGGCGTTAAAATTTCTTGACACTCCCTACCAGATAAATTAAATTTAATCCAGTAAGTCCAATTTATTAGACATAATGGTTGAAATATTATGAAA
>JABIYQ010000571.1 GCA_018702715.1 Desulfobacula sp.
ATCAGGAGGGGAAAGCTTGGAAGAGTTTATAGAAAAATTCAACAAAGTAGATCATGATAAGTTTTCTAAAAATTACTATTGCGATAGAAATAAAAAGGCTCAAGGAGAAATGAAGGCAGCTTTAGGATCATTGCCAGAAACAGAAAAATTTGAAGCAGAAAAAATGATTCACGAGGCACGTAATAACATATCATAAGAATAGCAAAAGCAATATCCCCAGACGGCCTTAATGGAACGTGTCTGCCTCTGGGATTTTTCATCTTTATCTCTGCCTGTGGTATCACCAAGATACTTCCAATTGGCAACTTTATTACAGATTCCGTAAAAACGCTCGGTATCAACAAAGGTTTCAAGAAAATAGAGTGGGTGGTTATATATTTTTTTTCAATTTTTTGAGATATTCCTGACCATTACACCAAGTAAATGAGATGCAAGATTCTGATCGTGGTGTTCATAGAAGAGCCCAGCCTTAGGCGAAGGTTTGGGGATTCATATGATGATTACGTTGAATCTGTACCTCGCTGGATTCCTCGTTTTAAGACGTATCGAGAAGATAATTAAGAGACCTGCTAACCATTCACTGAACCTGACCGGAAATACTATCCGGTTTTACGTAAAAACCTGTGCAAGCATGAAACTATAGAGGCCGGCAGGTTAGCTCCACGTTAAAATTCAACTATATTTCCTGACAATTTTAATCATACACATTTTTTTAGAATGTGGTTAATAATATAACAAAATTATTTTCTGGGGATTTAAAAATTCTTTCCCGGACTATGTGACCAAATTCAATTTGCTCTCCAAAAAGTAATGGAGGCTTGCTTCATTTGATAGCGGCGATTTCCCATATATTTGAATGAAAAACTTTTACAAACCGAATGTTGGTTCCTATAGAATTAATTTTGTCAAAATAGGTAATTATACCTATTGACGAGTTAATTCAAATTTACTATTTGGATACTAAGAAATTCATAATCACCACATCTCCAAACTGGTTGAGAACCTGAGACAGAAAGCAACTGGAATGATACACTGAATATAAAAACACAGGTGGTAAAATTATATTTTTGTTTGAGGAGGAGAAAAAAAATGAAAAAGAACCTATTTGCGTTTGTCATTTCGATTCTAATGATATTTTGTATTATTGTTACGTTAATGTTCACAGGCTGTGACAAAAATGAGCCCACCAAACCTTATGTCACTCCCAAAAATGCCAAAATTCAGCTTCGTGGCGATATTGTATTTTTGACGGCCACCGAACTGGCTCAGAAAATTAGGTCTGGCGAGCTTTCATCACTTGAGGTTGTCAATGCTTTTTTAAGCCAGATATATGAATATAATCCCAAGTTAAATGCTATTGTCACTTTAGATGCCGAAAATGCCATAAATAGGGCCAGGGAAGCAGATGAAGCACTGTCTAAGGGAGAAATATGGGGGCCTCTTCATGGAGTGCCGATAACGATTAAAGACAATTATGCTACAAAGTCAATAAGAACAACAAGCGGCTATCTTCCGCTGACCGATGTTGTGCCTGATTTCGATGCCACCATTGTCTTCCGTTTAAAAAAAGCCGGTGCTATCATTTTGGGAAAAACGAATATGCCCGTGCTTGGAATGGATATTCAAACGAATAATCTCATCTTTGGAAAAACAAATAACCCGTGGGATCTTGAGCGGACACCTGGCGGCAGTACCGGAGGGGGTGCTGCCGCTGTGGCTGCTGGGCTATCGCCTTTGGAGATGGGCAACGATCTGGGAGGATCTATCCGGATTCCCTCACATTTCTGCGGGGTTTTCGGATTGAAGCCAACAGAGAATATGGTATCTCTTGCCGGACTTGCTCCTGGTATGCCAAAAAGAGAATTTTCTGCGGTCCGTCATATGCTAAGTCTCGGTCCCCTGGCACGGTCCATTGAGGATCTAAAACTGAGTTTTTCCATCATTGCCGGTGTCGATTTTAAAGACGTTAACGTTCCGGCAATTCCAATCATCTATCCTGAACCCAAGCCGTTAAAAATGCTTCGTATCGCCTGGACCGACAATTTCCCGGGTGTAAAAGTTTCAAACGATACCAGGGTCGCTATGGAAACCTTGGCAGAAAAACTTGCCGCAAAAGGGATGACCGTCGAAAAAGTCAATCCCTCCGGGTTTGACTTTACCAGCGCCTGGAAAACCTGGGGGAACCTCTCAGATATGGAGATTGGTGCACACACACCTTCGTATATAAGATTGATGGCCTATCTTTTCAGATCAAACCCATACATGGTTTTTCCTTTTTCCCATGAAAAATACCTTAGGGTTTTAACACGACGCGATAATCTGATTTCAAAGATGGAAGAATTTTTATCCAATTATGATGCCTGGCTTTGCCCGGTAACTATTGCACCGGCATTCAAGCATATTATCCCGGAAAAATGGCGGGGGCCATATCCAATTTATAAGGAAGATATTATAGTTGATGGGGAATCCATCGACTATTATGCTGCTAACTTTGCCTATACAACCATTTTCAATATTAC
>JABIYQ010000656.1 GCA_018702715.1 Desulfobacula sp.
ATGGTGGAATACTGGCTGACTGATGCCCAGCAAATTATATATAAAAACACTGTGGAAGGGACAGCTTTTCTAGTGGACAGCAAAGGATATCTTCTTACCAACCGTCATGTTGCCTGCCCCTGGCTCAATGATTCCAAACTTTTCCAAGTTTATAACCAACATGCCATTTTAAAAAAACCAGTTGAATTTAATCACAGGATGTTTTTATGGTTTGAAGGAGAAAAAGCATTCAATCGTTTACCTGCGTTAAGAGGTAGTGCGGAATTATCGGATTCTTATTACCTTTCTTCCGCCTACACTACCAATGGCAAAGGTAATCTGAAAACTGTGGGGGTTCCAAGGTCTTCTTTAAAAACCGGAGAAATGATAAAATCTCCTTTTAAAAATGATTTTGCAGTTTTAAAAATAGATACCCTGCCCTCCCATCTAAAACCTTTACCACTTGAAACCACAATTACTTCAGATGAAATACAGCGTCTTACACCTGTCATAATTTTAGGATTCCCTTTAGGGAACCTTACCCAAGATGACCATATTAATACAAGTATTACAAGAGGTCATGTGAGAAGAACCTCCAAAGAAATCATCCAGGTAGACTCTTCTATTTATAAAGGGAACAGTGGTGGGCCTGCTATAAATGCTAAAGGCCATGTTATCGGGATTGCATCTGGTGTCGTTATAGACAAGCCCAGTGGCTATTATCAAGTCAGCACACCTTTATCAGACTTTGGACTCATACTGCCCATTTCAAGACCGGCCAAGCTTATTGAATCGATAAAAGCTGGCCAGCCCCATTGGGATGGGATTCTTGATTTTTCCCTGGAATCCAAACTTGAACAGATTACCAACCTTGCTATTGAAAATAAATTCAAAAAAGCCGCTGACCTATGTGAGACCATGCTTAAAAAAAGCAAAGATCCTGTTCTGATGTTTGCTGCTGGAATGCTGAACTTTAGCACAATGGATCTTGATAAAAGCCGACATTATTTCAAAACTCTCTCTCTAATCGAACAGGAAAACGCTACATCCAGGCTGATGCTTTATATTATTGACTGGGTTACAAACCAAGAAACAGCCGAAACGCTTACAAAAAGTCTTTTTTCCATGAGCTGGTATGAGGAAGAAGAATTTTCAGGTTATCTGGCCTTGGTATTAAAAAACGAAAAAAGAATTACTCCAGATTTTATAGATTATGAAACCCGATCTGAAAGAAGCTGGAGACTCTTTATTGAAGGGCTTATCTCAGAAAAAAACAATGAATTTGGCAAGGCCCAAAAGATGTTTAAAAAATCGATTATAACTGCTGGTATCAATGATTGGGTATATTATCTTTCTTTTTCAAGACTGAATCATATCCAGACAGAGCGTGCTGCACTTTTGAAAGATAAACAGATGTCTGAAAAAACCATTGCAGCCTTTAGACAGAAAGCAAAAGATTACAGAAAATCAGCATCTGAATACAGAAATAATATTTCAACATTGATTCAAAAGTTTGAGTCGAACAAATTCAATTATGAAGAAAAAATACAAATCTATGTCAAGCTTCTTGAGCTGGCACCGGAAAACCGGACGATTGTCGGGATAATTGCCTTTTTTCATGCCACCCACAGTGAATGGCAAAGGGCAATCGACTTCATTGACATCTATTTTAAACATCCTAGCCGAGAGACTTCTTTAAGCCTCAGCCTGGGATTATTAAAAGGAGGAATCCTGAAGATAATGGGAAAAAACCAGGAATCAATGGATCATTTAATTAAATTTTCAACCCAAACCCTTGACCCCTGGCACAGCATTATTGCCAAGCACCTTCTTTTAGAAACAAAAGAAGAAAAATTAATTAAACTTGCAGGTAAAAAACCTGAAAAATTAATTACCCTGCATACAACTCTGGGCCTGTGGGCAGAAGGGGATCAGAACCAGGAAAAAGCAACTCACCATTACAGGGAAGCCTTAAGTTCATATCTTGATGACTGGAACGAATACGATCTTGCTCTTGGTAGACTCACGCATTTCAGACAATCCAAATGATTCACCACTATAAAAAGCCTTTTATCAAGCCGTTTTAAAGCATTCTCTTTAAGAGTTGTCCCTATCCCTTTTTCTTTTTCTTTTGCTCTGTTCTGTTCTCTCTTTTTGTCTTTGGGTATTATGTTTTTTCTTTTTCTGAAAAATTCTTTCATCTTCTTTTGAATTACCGGTAAATTTTATCCTGCCTGTTTTTTCTCTAAAAAAGAGCTTAATAGGTGTTTTTTCCAATGGAATCATCTGCCTTAACTGATTGAGAAGATATCGTTCGTAAGAAAAATGAACCGCCTTTGGGAAATTGACAAAACAGACAAAACAAGGTGGCTTTGTAGCTACTTGGGTGGCATAGAAAAATTTTAATCTTTTCCCTTTATGCAATGAGGGTTCTGTCCTGTAAACAGCATCCTCAATAATCCGATTCAACACCCCTGTGTTTATCCTGTGACAATATTCTTTGTGTATTTTTACCACTTCATCCAGGATTTTATGACATCTTTGTCCGGTAAGAGCAGAGATTGTCATGGCTGGCGCATAGGATAAAAATTTTGATTTATCCCTTAAATCTTCCATATATTTTTTAACACTTTTGCGTTCCTTATCCAAAAGATCCCATTTGTTTAAAAGGAACAAAGCACCACATCCCCTGTCTTCAGCATATCCTGCAATAGTGATATCCTGATCTGTGATACCCTCATCTGAATCTATCAAAATCAATGCCACATCACAGTCATCAAGACTTTTTAATGATTTGAGGATGGAAAATTTTTCAATTTTCTGTGTGACCTTTCCTTTACGCCTAATACCGGCAGTATCCACAAAAATAAACTGCCGACCTTTATGCTCACATTTAAGCTCTATGGCATCCCGTGTTGTACCGGCCTTTTCATCCACCACAAGACGCTGTTCGCCAAACAGCCGATTGGCAAGAGAAGATTTACCCACATTGGGTCGGCCAACAATGGCAATTTTAATAATAGTATCGTCATCTTCTTTAGCTTGCTCATATTCAGGGAGGGCTTGGACAAGGTCATCTAAAAAATCCCCCACACCAATACCGTGCTCTGCTGAAATCTCATAAAAATGATCAATGCCCAATGAATAAAACTCAAAAAGTTCATCATGCTGTTTGTAGCTTTCTATTTTATTGATCAGGTAAAATACGGGTTTGGACATCCTGCGCAAAAAGTCTGCCAGTTCCCGGTCGTAAGGCGACAGTCCTGCACGACCATCCAAGATAAAAATGAGAACGTCAGCCTGCTCCGCAGCAATTGTCAGTTGCGCTTTAATCTGGGAGGCAAAATAATCATCATCTGTACTTAAAAAACCTCCTGTATCGATAATAGTAAATTCAATATCATTCCATTGTGCATCCTCATAATGTCTGTCTCTTGTCACACCAGGAAAATCGTCAACAAGCGCTTTTCTAGCGCGTGTAATCCTGTTAAATAATGTGGATTTACCCACATTGGGCCGGCCAATAAGGGCCACAACCGGTTTCATATTTTAACCTCCAAAAAATAAACAAGAATAACTTTTATCTTATACAATATATTGAAATATTTATAAATAGGTATGATGCCTAATATTCAAATTGAACTTACCGGGTCCAGGAGAAAAATATGGAACCGATACTCAGGAAAATGAGACTCATTACTACAAGAATGACAATCTCGGAGGAGACCTGTGAAAGGGTAGCACCATCATTAATAATTTTTCTTGTTGCCGATAAAAAATGGGTTAACGGCAACACTTTTGCAACACTTTTAACCCAGGCGGATGTCCCTTCGATGGAAAACCATACTTCTGATAAGAACATCATGGGCCAACAGATAAAATTGATTATCCCATTGGTTAATTCTTCATTTGTTCCCCGGCATGCGATGATCAATCCAAGGGAGACAAGACAAATGGTTCCTGCCAGAAAAATCACGAACGCATCAAAATAAGATCCCTGCATCTTAAAAGAAAATAAAAAATTACATCCAAACCAGACCAGAAATGATGTGGACAGCAAAATCATAACCCGTGATATCATTTGAGCGGTCAAATATTCAAATGCAGTAACAGGGGTTGCCTTAAGCCGTTTTAACACGCCATTTCTTCTGTATTTGACAATGACATAACCCACCCCGAAAAGGGAAGAAAACATGATGTTCATCCCAAGAATACCTGGGAAAAGCCAATCAATATATCTGATCTGCTCCCCTTTGATTTGCTGTTTGATTACTCTTGATGCGAAAATATCTTCAGGTATAACGGCTTCTTTGGCAACCTTTTCCATCACCCATCCTTTGGGTGAAGAATCACTGATCCAATACCTAAGTTTTGGGCCTTTATCTTCCAACAGGATATCAATTTTATGATGCAAAAGTTTGTCAATTGCTTCATCAAAGGTTTCAAAAAGGACAATCTTAATATGGTCATCGGTTTTGAGTTTCTCAGGAATTTTAAGCGCCATGACCGTCATCTTATCGGGGTTAACCGGAAAAACCCCCATCTTAAACTCAGAACTTGAATCGGTACTGAAGATCACACCAAAACCTGCAACAATTAAAAATGGAAAAAGGATATTCCAGCCAAACCCTGCCCGGTCTCGTATAAATTCAAAATTCCTGGCCACAAAGAGCGCCCACATTCGTTTAAAACTCATGATCCTATTCTCTTAAACTCTTACCGGTTAATTTCAAAAAGACAGACTCCAGATTCCAGGGGCAATCCATACCCTTACAATGTTTATCAATAAGACTTTCAGGAGATCCATGTTCAATAATACAGCCTTTATCCATAATGGCTATAGTATCACATAAACTTTGAGCCTCATCCATGTAATGGGTGGTCAGGATAAGGGTCTTTCCTTTTTTATTCATATCCCGTATTATTTCCCAGATATGCTTTCTTGCCTGGGGATCAAGACCTGTTGTGGGTTCATCTAAGAATATAAGATCTGGATCATTTAAAAAGGAAAGTCCCAGTAAAAGTCTCTGCCGCTGACCACCTGAAATTTTATTATTCAGTCTCTTTTTAATATTTTCCAGCATACACAAAGAAATAATTTCTTCAACCGGCAAATGTTTATTATAAAAAGAGGCAAATGTCCTCAAGGTTTCTTCCACTGTTAAATATGCCAAAAGCTCCGTGTGCTGGAACTGGATACCGATTTCCTGGTTAAACGTTCTGTCCCTGGCGCCTTGCTTGTAAAAAATATCACCGGAATCCTGGGGAATGATATTCTCCATCATTTCCACAGTGGTTGTCTTTCCCGCCCCATTGGGTCCTAAAAGTCCAAAACAACTGCCAGTGGCAATAGATAGGCAAACACCATCCACGGCAGTGTTGTTATTATATTTCTTCTTGAGGTTTTTAACCTCAATAATATTGGATTTATTTGACATGGATTTATTCAATCATTTTTTTCTAATTAGTGCCTGACCGGAAACCCTTATTTAGGCGAAAAGTTGCCCATATGAAAGGCGCAAGAAATTCTGAAACCGGAGTGTACTACTGTACATGAGGCCAGTTTTAAAATTTGGCAGAGTTTAGCAGCAACGCCGCAGATGGGTGAGTTTTCGTTCAAATACTAATTATCCGGACTTATCTGATAAGTACCATCCAGACGATTCCATATTTCCTCATGCTTTTTATCCAGGATTTCAGATTCTTTATCAAATTCATTCTGTGTTATTTCACCGGTTTTTAATTTTAATTCAATTAAAAACAATTCATTATCATACCATTTATCCGGATCAAAATTATACGTCATATCAGTTAAACCCATTTCATCTAAAATGCTGCAAATAATTCTTCTCTAACCTTAAATCACAATTTTTAAATTGATAAAATTAAATTTGTCCATTACAAAACTTACAACACCAATATGTTCAAATTAAACCAGACATAAAAACCTGCCTATTGACTATTGTCTATTGGCTGGTCAGCTTGATTTCAATCCTTCGATTTTTTCGATAGGCCGCAGGTGTATCTGCTGTATCTATGGGATGGTATTTGCTAAAGCCGGCTGCTGCCATTCTTTTTTCAGGAATACCTTTTTGACTTAGAAATCGAACCACAGAGACTGCCCTTGCAGCAGATAATTCCCAGTTGGATGCAAATTCTTCATTTTTAATGGGAACCCGGTCCGTGTGACCGTCAATGCGTAATATCCAGTTAATCTCATTTGGGATTTTTCTGGAAATCTGCAATAAGGTGTTTGCCATGGTTGTAAGATGGCTGCGGCCCTCTATGCCAAGATTTGCAGCTCCGGATTCAAAAAGAAGGCCTGCCTGAAGAACAAACCTGTCCCCCTGTATTTCTATTGCCGGGTTTTTGCCTAAAATTTTCTGGAGCCGTCCAAAAAATTCTGACCGGTATTTTTGAAGTTCACCTACTTTCCGGGCCAGTGCAATGTTCAATTGCTTGCCAAGCTCAGTAATTTTTTCATCTTTTTTCAGCACCCGTGTCTTTGTCAATGCCAAGGCATCACTGATCATCTTCAACTGGGCCTGAAGTTTGGTGATCTGGTCAGAAAGAAGTGCTACTTCAGCACTGGCACTGGCTGACAGCTGTTTTTCCCGGTCTATTGCTTCTTTCTGGGATTCAAGCACCACGGCAAGAGCCTGGATCCGGATATCCTGTTCCTCAATCTTTTCCTGAGCCAATACCGTCATCTCTTCATGATCCGCAAGTCTTGCCGTCAAAGCCTTTGAACGATCCCTCAAAACCGAAATTTGATAGTCCCTGTCAGAAATGGATAAAGCAAGGTCAGCCACCTTTTGCTCCAGCCCATCCTTAACCTTAGCCAGGGTCATGATATCTTCATTCAGGCTACCAATGTTCAACATCTGCTGTTTTATCTGGGTAGTGTCTTTTTTTGACCGGACTAAATCTTCATTAACCTTGGACATGAGTTCGTCCTTGTCTTCGGATAACCCGATTATGGCATCTGATAGCCGACTTACCTCGCTATTCAACTCACTGGATTTTTCCTTTTCAAGCCCCAAAAGTTCTGCCAGTTCACTCACCTGGTCATGGAGAAGTGCCAGTTCATTTTTCTGGCCGTAAAGCACCTCGCTGAGCAGAAACTGGGCTAAAACAAAGATCATCAGCACAAAGATAACCACCATTAACAGCGCTGACAGGACATCAACATACCCCGGCCAGGCTGTAATAGGATTTGATATGCGTCGCCTTTTGGTTAGCATTACGATCTCCTGTTATTTTTTCAGGGTGGGGTTATCCCCTGCTGGTTTAATCTGCTGTTTTAACATATGGGCCATGACCTGATTATTTTTATGGATCTGTTTGATCATTATTTTAAGGTTATTGTCAATATCCTGTAACGCTGTAACAGAAAGATTGGCATTTGTTTCTGATACCTCATCAGTTTCCACAAGGTGTGTGACCCCGGTCAACCATTCCTCCATTTCATTGAAAAACCGGTTCTGGGCATGACCCGCCTGAATATCGACAAAACCCAATACCAGGGATCCGCCCAGGCCAAACAGGGATGAACTAAAGGCAGTACCCATTCCCTTAAGCGGTTCTTCAAGCCCTTGTTTTAAGTGGCCAAACACATTGACAAAATCACCGGTTCCCACGTCCAATCCACTGATTACTTGCCCCACAGTACCTATAGTCTGAAGCAATCCCCAAAAAGTACCTAAAAGCCCAAGGAAAACCAAAAGACCGATCATATATTTTGAAATTTCCCTGGATTCATCCAGATGACCGCGTATACCGTCCAGGACCGTATTAAGGGACAGGGCAGACAAACGAAACCGGTCCCGGTGAATCTCTTCCAGGTGTTTGGCAAGGGTAGAAAGCAGTGCAGGCGGTTCAGTAACAGACAGTCCCAGATCACCGGTGCGAAAAATTTTAATCCACTTGATTTCAGGCTCCAGTCTCTGTATCTGGTAGATATTAATGCCAATGCCCACGCATAAAGCTGCAAAAATCAGGAGATTAAACCCCCAGTTTGCCATGAATGCAGCCCTAAGGGGTTCCAATAGTAGGACACAGATGCCTGCCACAACCAGAAGGTAGAGAATTGTCAAAAAAAGATAATGCCGCGGATTTGTCATAAGAGACCTACCTCCTTATTCTAATATATTGTCAAAAAATAGTTTCTCATAATTGTAAACAGTATTTATAGACCAAGCCTATGTGTCCTTTATTTTTCCCATATTAGTTATTCTTGTTCAGACCAATAGTATTTTCACTCCATAGGATTAACATATTGAAAACATGTATTGTTTTGGTGTATCTACTGTCATTATATGAAAATTGTCAAGGGTTAGGATTAAGATGAACATGAAGTAATAAAAGTTTGGGCTACAGCTGACATCTTTAAAAACAATGATGCAATACCGGGGATTTGCCCATGGGCCCATCAGCAAAATAAAAAAGCTCTCAGCAAATTGCTGAAAGCCTTGATAGTCTAAGTGGCGTCCCCAAGGGGATTCGAACCCCTGTCGCCGGCGTGAAAGGCCGGTGTCCTGGACCAGGCTAGACGATGGGGACGCAGTGTTTTTTAAAGTGGTGGGCCGTGCTGGGCTCGAACCAGCGACTCTCTGCTTAAAAGGCAGATACTCTGCCAACTGAGTTAACGGCCCTAAGCCAGTTAAAAAACTTAGATTATCTATATGATTTTAAAAAAAATGTCAATAGCTTTTTAACATTGAATCTTTTTTTTCAGATACATTTCTAAAATTCAATCAAGCAAATCCTGATCTGCTAATTTCAAAAATGCTTTTACGACTTCAGGATCGAATTGTGTACCTGAATTTTCCTTTATGATATCAAAAACTTCATTTTTTCCCATTTTTTTTCTATAAGCCCTGTCCGAATCAATGGCATCAAATGAATCGGCAACACATAAAATCCTCGAAAGTTTGGGGATTTCATCCCCTTTTAATCCACCAGGATAGCCTTTACCATCAAACCGTTCATGATGGTGGCGGATAATCACCATTTCCCGATCCCAAAGTCCCATTTTACTTATGATATCCGCACCAATCACTGGGTGCTCTTTTATCTTCGTATATTCTTCAGGCGAAAGCCTACTGGGCTTTAAAAGGATGTCATCTCTGATACCTATCTTACCTATATCATGAAGGCTTCCGGCAAAACGGATAATATCCAGTTCCTCATCTGTACAGTCCATTTCCTCAGCAATCATATGGGCGTATTTTGCAACTCTTGTGGAATGTTTTCTCGTATACAGATCCCTAACCTCAAGAGCGGTTACAAAAGCATAGAGCGTTGAAAAAAGATTGTCATAAATATTTTCATATAATGCTATATTTTCAATAGCAGATGATGCCTTCCGGGATATAAAACTCATATAGTAAAGATCTTTTTCATTAAAATACTTATCTTTGGTAAATGAAAAAGCACTGGCAATACCGAAAATATTATCCCTTATTTTCACAGGCACTACCATTAATGAATGGACAACATCATCAAGGTTCTTATTTTTCCATGCCTCAGAGATCAGGCAGGGGTTGTGATCCCTTTTCAGGATATCAATGATGAATTTATTTGCCGCTTTTGAAATATCTTTTCCAAATAATGAATGAACCACTTCGTTTTCAATATCACAATGAGAACTCGCAACAAGAGATAAGGATTTATCCTGATCAGAATATATATGAAAAAAAACTTTATCTGCCTTTAATTCCTCAACTCCCAAGTCCACAACTTTATTAAAAATACCATAACTTGAATCAGTTGTTGAGAAATCCTCCATCACCCGGTTCAATGTATTTACTTCCTGGACCCTTTCAAGCAGCTCATTGTTCAGCTTTTTTAACCGTTCCTGCCGTTCAACCTCTTCTTTTAAAATCAGGTTCTCAACAAACAGCTCACGTTCCCTTAAAATTCTTTTAAGCGTTAGCTCCATTTGTTCAAGGTTAACCGGTGTTATCAAATAATCGATAACACCATTTTTTAATGTCTGTATTGTATTATCTAATGATGGATACCCAGTCATGACAACTATGGGGAGAGTATTATCCTTCATCCTGATTTTTTCAGCTAAGTCCAGACCATCCATCACAGGCATATTAATATCTGTAAACACACATCCGATTTTTTCCCTGCTCAAAACGTCAAGGGCTTCTATGCCATTTCCAGCTGTAAAAACCTCATACCCTTTTTTCTGGAAATATTCTTCTGCAACATCAAGGATGACATTTTCATCATCAACCATTAATATTTTAATTGGATCGGTTCTCATCTTTGTTAGTCTCTACCTTTTTATTGTATGGAGTGATTATCTATTGATATGTATATTAAAGCTTTTATTTTATCAACAAAAATCAATCCTTTTTTGCTTCTGACAAAAATGAATATAATTCTAAAATTTCTTGCTAATTTGAAATTATATTCTTGACAAGTATAGATTTCGAGAATATTATACCCGTATTATTCGATTATAAAATATAAAAGAAATGTGAAATGGACAATACAGACCTACAAATTTTAAAAATTCTGCAAAAAAAAGCCAGGGTCCCAAATGTTGAAGTCGCCAGAAAAATCGGGATGGCTCCATCTGCTGTGCTGGAACGAATTAAAAAGTTAGAAGCCCAGGGTGTAATTGAGGGATACGAAGTTCGTCTCAACCCAAACATGTTTAATGGCTCAATGATTGCATTTATCCAAATCAAGGTGACCATGCCGGACCAGCTCATTAAAACCGGTGAAAGGCTTTCTAAAATAGAACAAATTCAGGAAGTACACTTCCTGGCAGGTGAAGACTGCCTGATGGTCAAGCTTCGGGTGGCTGACAATTTAGAACTTGAAACCATTTTAAGGACCCGGATAGCCAATCTTGATATCGTAAAAGAAACCAAAACCTTTATCGCCCTTTCCACTTTTAAAGAAAGTGCCAAAATAATGTTACCCGAAATTTTGAAATAAGGAATTTATCACCCATGCCAATGTCAACTTCATATCAAAAAAGACTTTCTAAGATTCTACCACAAATTGTGGACACCTTTGGAACCCCTTTTCATATTTATGATGAAAAAGGAATAAAGGAGACCTGCAGAAAACTTACCACAGCCTTTGAAAACATTGAAGGTTTCAAAGAATTTTTTGCCGTCAAAGCACTGCCAAACCCCTCAATCATGAAAATCATGCAGGAAATGGGATTTGGATTTGACTGTAGTTCCACACCAGAAATTCACTTATCCAGACAGATCGGCAGCTTTAAGGAAGATATAATGTTTACCTCAAATAACACAAGCTCCCCTCAGTTTGAAATGGCAACAAAAAATGACGGGTGTATCCTGAATCTTGATGATATATCCTTGATTTCAAAATTAATTGATATACCCGATCTTATCTGTTTCAGGTACAATCCCGGCCTGCGCCGAAACGGCAACAAAATCATTGGAAGCCCTGTAGAATCAAAATATGGTGTCAGTCATGATCAAATTTTAGATGCCTACACACAGGCCAAAACACTTGGAGTTAAACGATTTGGTATTCACACCATGCTGGCATCCAATGAGCTGGATTATAAATACATGGTCGAAACCACTCGAATGCTTCTGGATATTGTTGAACTGGTCTGCGAAGAACTCGACATTACCTTTGAATTTATCAATATTGGTGGTGGTCTTGGAATCCCTTACACTCCTGATACAAAACCATTTGACCTTGATTCCATGACCAAAGAAATTGTCCAACTTTTTAAAATATTTAAAAACCGCAATGCCTGGGTTCCAAGACTATACATGGAAAGCGGACGATATATAACTGGCCCTCATGGTGCTCTAGTCACATCTGTTATTAATCATAAAAACACATACAGAAAATATGTGGGTGTGGATGCATCCATGTCGGCCCTGATGCGACCTGGGATGTATGATGCTTACCACCATATCCATATTCACGGCAAAAAAGAGTCGGCAGCAATGAAAAAAGTAGACGTGGTGGGCGCTCTTTGTGAAAATATAGACAAGTTTGCCGTCCAGAGAAAACTGCCTGATACTATTGAAGGAGATATCCTGGTTATCCACGATACCGGGGCTCATGGGCATGCCATGGGATTTAACTATAATGGTCACCTCAGACCAAAAGAGTTGTTATTAAGGAAAGATTCAAGTGTTGAGTTGATCAGAAGAGCTGAAACCATGGATGATTACTTTTCAACTCTCACGTTTGAACCCAAAACTCTAAGGTTTTAAAGAAATATAAAAAATAGAAGACCCCAGATGTCAGTTTATAAATTAAATTCAAATATAACTATTGATTAGTGGAAAAATACCCTTTTTGTACTTTAAAAGGGTGTGCACTTAAATCTTCTTTCACCTTAAAATAAATGTCATCGGTATATTGAAAAACTTTGTAATTTTCCCAGGCATTTAAATCTTTCCTGAATATTCTAAAACCGCTATATTTAATATGACAAGTTGTTTTATAGGTATTCCCTCTTAAATAACTGCCGGAAAGTTTTACTTCAGACTCATGATTATCTTTTAAGAACGGAGAATCCCTTATATACCATCCATATTGTTTATATTCATCCTCAGGATAATAGATTGTAGATTCATCCAACAAATCTTTTAATTTTTTCCCGGTTATTTTTTTTGCACCACTTTTGATCACATGTTCCCTTGTGGTAATCTCTTTCCAGTTTTTTAAATCAGTCGATTTTTCAATCTGTGAAATAGTTTTTTGCTCAATAAAATGTATCAAGGCCTGGCTGTAATTTATGTCAAATAAATTTGACCATGCAGACCCATGGCCTGCTAAATTATATGGTCTATCCACAACCATGGTCACAGCTTTTTTAGAAAAATTTTCTGATAATATTCCAGCTTTTTTACCTGTATCATAGGGATCGTTTGAAAAAAAGAAAAAAACAAAATTACCTGTCATTATAGGACTTATAAGTTTTTTAAACTCAATATCCTGTTTTCTAAAATTCCAGCTTTTTCCCTTTGCCCCATGAGCTACAGGAGTGGAAAGTATGTAGTAAACATCAGAGCTGTCAATATAACGAGCAGCATGCAGAATAGACCATGCTCCTCTGGACTGCCCGGCAAAAATAATTTTTTCATATCCTTTTGTTCTGTATTCATTGAATAATTGAAATATATATAATGCAATATCAGGTATCATAAGAGGATCGCGATTATAAAAAGGGATATTGACTTTAGCGATATCATATCCTTTTTTATTAAGTGTCTTCACATATTGAGGAAGTTCTTCATCGTTTAAATCAGGCGGCCACGTATAGGCCGAATATCCTGGAAAATACAAAATGATACCTTTTGCATTCTTATACCCGTATGAAAAACTTTCTAAGGGAAAAACAATCTTTGCTCCCAGAGTTTCATCAGTTGCGATGGGAAATTGATATATTTTCTTTTTGCCCTGAAAAAAAATTTTACACTTTCCATCCAACCCTATTTTATCACAATACTCTAAAACCTCATTATATGCTTTATCTTGAGAACATTCGCCGGAATAACATCTCCAGGACACAGAATATCTCCCATTTTCAGAAACAGCAAAAAACAAAGGTCTTTTAAGGCTTTGATAATCATCGATATAATTTTTAACCACTGAAGGTGAAAGACTAACCGATTTCTCCGCAATCCTGTCCAAACCTATTATCGGACTGATTGTCGAACTAAGGCATGAATGGAATAAAAACATTAACAAGACAAAAAATAAGAACCGAACTTTTTTCATTCTCCATCTCCGATAAAGTATAAAGATTAACACCTGTATGAATCCTTTGACAAGAACAAAGGTGAACTTTAGAATATTGTATTTACTCAAAGTTATCCAAAGCAAAACAAAAATTTTAAACAAAAAATATTGGGGAAAGAAAAAGCTTATTATTTTTACTGTACTTTCATTTAAAATTATTTAATACTTATTACAGTTAAATCCTTTTCACAGGCATGGCAGGAGAAACCAAATGGATCTTAGGGATGTTTGCCCTGATAAGCTGTTGACAGCACAAAAAAGTGTTAAGAAAATTAAAAATGGATCAAGGGTATTTATCGGCACAGGATGTGGTGAGCCCCAAAGGTTGATTAAAGCCATGGTAGAAGATCTATCCATTCAGGATATTGTTATCTATCAAATGCTTTCAGCGACCCTTTCCAACTATGTCAATGATGAAAATTTTCTTTCAAGATTCTCCATAAAACTATTTTTCATTTCCCTTTTAATGCGGCAATCTGCTTTTGAAGGAAAAATTGATTATATTCCTGTTTATCTTTCACAGATCCCTGAAATTTTTGCAAACCATGAAATCGGCCTTGATGTTGCACTGATACAGGTAAGCCCTCCGGATACTCATGGGTATTGCAGCCTTGGAATTTCCGTTGACATTACCCTTTCAGGAATGAAAAATGCAGACCTTGTCATTGCCCAGGTCAATCCCCAGATGCCCAGGACATGGGGAGACAGTAATGTACATATTGATGAAATTGATTATCTAGTAGAACATGATGAACCCATACTAGAATCGCTTCCTGAAATGAAAAATCAAAAGATCGTCGAGAGAATCGGTCATTATGTCAACATGCTTGTGGATAACGGAGCAACACTGCAAATTGGATTTGGCCATCTGCCAGATGCCATTGTCCCCTATCTTTCCGACAAAAAAGACTTAGGTATCCATACACAGGTCATCACAGACGGATTGTTACCTTTATTTAAAAAGAAAGCCATCACCAACAAAAAGAAAACATTCCTCCCGGACAGAGTGGTTGCATCGTTGTGCATGGGTTCTAAAGAATTATATGATTTTGTTGACAACAATCCCATATTTTATTTTAAATCTTCGGAATTTGTAAATGATCCCAACGTCATTGCTAAGAATGATAATTTTATTTCCATCAGTTCTGCCCTTGAGGTGGATCTGACAGGCCAGGTATGTACTGATTCAAAAGGATACCTTTTTTACAGCGGCATTGGTGACCAGGTTGATTTTATCAGGGGATCATCCATGTCAAAGGGCGGATTTTCCATCATCATTATTCCTTCCACAGCTCAAAACGGCAAGATTTCAAGAATTGTCCCACATCTAAGCGAAGGTGCCGGTATTGCAACCACCAGAGGAGATATTGATATTATTGTTACCGAATATGGTATTGCTGAGATGAGAGGAAAAAGCATCTATCAGAGGGTGATGGAACTTGCCCGGATTACTCACCCGAAATTTAGAAAAAATCTAATAGAAGAGGCAAAAAAAAGACATTATATATTTCCAGATCAACTTCCGCCAACAACTCAGGATCTTCTGTTTTTGGATCGCTATCTTTATTCAAAAAAACTTACCAATGGAAAAAACGTTGATTTCAGACCACTTTTACCATCTGATGAGTTTGAATCCAGGCATTTTTATTATTCTTTGCAGGAAGATTCAATTTACTATAGATTTTTTAACAAGCGAAAAGTTTTCTCAAGGGACATGCTTCAAAAACAATGGGCCCAGGTTGATTACAGGAGAAACATGACCATCATCGGACTGATGCAGTTGGGTAAACGAAAACAGATTGTGGCCATTGGTTCTTATGCTGAAGCCGATACTGATTCTGCTGAAGTTGCCTTTCTTGTTAAAGAAAAGCTCCATGGAATGGGAATTGGGTCATACCTCCTCGAAATTCTTGAATCCATAGCAAAAGCTAACAATTACAAACAATTTATTGCAACTGTTCTAGCTGAAAACCGAAAAATGCTCAATGTCTTCCAAAAAAAATATTCATCTGCTAAATTTTTAAGGAGTGGCAGCGGTGAAGTGGAAGTTGAAATGCCTTTTCAAACACCTGAAGATAAATAGTTAAATCGCTTTCTTGTTATTGGGTACTTCTATATCTTTTTTGACTTTAGTTCTGGGAAATCCCAATAAAAATATTCTTTAATTTCTTCATCAATTGAATTTTCCTGTTTGGAAATTTCAATTTGTCTTAATTCAATTCTCCTGATTTTACCGCTCATGGTTTTTGGAACTTCAGTAACAAACTCTATGATTCTTGGAATTTTAAATTTTGGTAAAATGGTGATGGTATGTTTAAAAAGTTCCAGCGCAAGTTCTCTTGAGGCCCTATAACTTGGATTTAAAATCACATAAGCTTTTACAAGTTGGTATCGGTTCGGGTCTGGAGAACCAACCACTGCAGCTTCTGCCACAGCAGGATACTCCACAAGGGCGCTTTCAACTTCAAAGGGACCGATCCTGTAGTCCGAAGACTTAATCACATCATCGGCTCTTCCCACAAACCACCAATACCCGTTCTTATCAAAGGATGCCCGGTCTCCTGTATAATAATAATTATCAACAAATACTGAACTCATTTTTTCCGGACTGCCAATATACTCTGAAAAAAGTCCAATAGGACGCCATTTATCAAGTTTTACTACTATATGCCCGGCCTTGCCTGGTTCTATTATCTCATTGCCTTCATTATCAGCCAATGCCACATCATACATATAAAAAGGATATCCAAAAGACCCCTTCCGCATTTTTCCTTTCATCCAGGGAGGATTTCCAATCATGGCTGTGGACTCAGTCTGGCCGTAATAGTCCCTTATCTCTATTTTGGTGTGTTTTTTCCATTTTTCAATTACATCAGGATTCAAAGGCTCCCCAGCACTTATGGATTGCTTTAAGCAAGACAGATTAAAAGAGTCAAGGTTCATATTCACAAACATTCTCCAGGCAGTCGGCGGGGCACAGAGAATTGTCACTCCATGTCTTGAAATGGCATCAAGATATTGTTCTCCATCCAAGCACGAAAATTTAAACCCGGTTGTTGTGGCTCCGACATTAAAGGGTGCAAAGAAACTGGACCATGCCCATTTAGACCATCCTGAGGCGCTCAGGTTATGATGAATATCATCCGGTTTTATGCCAATCATTGCTGTTGTGGACAAGTGTCCCACAGGGTAGGATACAGCTGTGTGTCCCACCCTTTTGGGAAGACCCGTTGTTCCTGAAGTAAAAAAGCAGAAAAGCGTATCATTGGGTCTTGTCATTGCAGGCTTAGCTTCAGTGGATTCATTTTTAATCGTATCAATTGGTATCCAGCCTTCCTTTTGTCCTAATACCAGCTTGAGTTTGGGTTCAATATTGGTTTCTTTTAGAGCTTTATCTATCAGGCTTGCAGAATCCTCATCTGCCATGATAACGTTGGGAGGATAAGTTTCAAACCTGAATTCCAATTCTCTTTGGGTCATGGTGATTGCTGTTGGGACACTTACCATTCCTGCTTTAATACAGGCAAGACTGGCAAACCAGATTTCAGGTAAGACAGGGCTCATCATATAAAGATTATCCCCTTTTTCAAGGCCTGATTTATGAAAACAATTTATAAGCTGATTTGCCTTTTTCAATAAGGTTCCATAAGAATACGTTTTAGCCTCAAGCGTATCTATATCTGTCCAGACTAAAGCTTTTTTATCTGGATTCTGACTGGCATGAAGATCTTCAAATATTTCTGAGGCCCAGTTAAAATATTCAGGCATTTCAGTGGTATTTAACTTGGCAAACAATTTTTTTGCGCAACCTTCTTTTTCCAAGGTTTCTTCCATCATATTTAGTTGAATAACCTCTTTAAAAAGCTCTTTCATACCTTTAAAACACTCCTTGCAATCCATTTTAATATTATATATGTTAAGATAGGAACACATGGTGTGTATAATTGATCACAATTATGTTTGTCAAAGTTTTTTTCTAATTTTGTATGAATTTAACAAATAACTCTAAATAAGCTTCCTCATATGACAAAAGATGGTATCACCATCATTCTTGCACCTCTTCAGGGGTATACCGATTTAACATTTCGAAATGTGTTCTCAGATCATTTTTCAGGTGTGGATGAGGCTGTGGCGCCGTTTATTTCAACTATGGGTCAGATGCGGTTAAAACCTTCCAGGATAAAAGATGTGGCACCTGAAAATAATAAGAAATTATTTATCATCCCTCAAATCCTTGGAAATGTTGCAAAGGATTTTATCTTTCTTGCGGATCACCTTTATGAAATGGGACATAAAAAAATAAACTGGAACCTGGGATGCCCTCATTCCAAAATCGCAAATAAAATGAGGGGTTCCGGACTTTTAATGTATCCTGATAAAATTGATGCGTTTCTGGAAAATGTGCTGCCAAAAATTTCAAATACACTTTCCATAAAATTAAGATTAGGCAGAAAATCAAAAAATGAAATTTTCAATCTTTTACCTGTATTGGATAAATATCCTCTGGATGAAATCATTCTTCATCCCAGAACCGGAATACAGATGTATGAAGGGACCGCTGATCATGATGTTTTTGAAAAAGCAATGGACCTCAGCCGACACAGGCTTACTTATAATGGCGACATAACTGATTTAAAGAGCTTCCATATAGTCCAAAATAAATTCCCTGATATCAAAAGATTCATGTTGGGACGGGGACTTCTTTCAAATCCATTCCTTGCAGAAGACATAAATCATATCCTCATAGATAAAAATAAAAATGACCGCCTGAAAAAATTTCATGACGACCTTTTTGACAATTATCAAGCTATATTCTCAGGGCCTGCCCATTTAACAGGACGAATGAAAGGATTCTGGAGATATCTTGGCCCTTCGTTCAAGGATAGCAAGAAACAGCTTAAAAAAATATTTAAAGCGGATTCAATCACAAAATATCAGGACTCAATTAACTCTTTTTTTGAGACAAAACCTGAATTTAATTAAAAAATAGGGGTTTTTACCTATTGAAAACCCATTGCATTTTTTATTATACATATTGAATCATTGGATTTCTTAAATCCGGCTAATATTAAAAGGGGAATAAATGAACAAACTCAAATTGATTGAAGCCACCAAAAACAGGTGCTGTCTGACACAAAAGGAAGCAACTGACCTCGTCAATTTATTTTTTTCAGAAATTGCAACAGCTCTGGCAAAGGGAGACCGAATCGAACTTAGAGGGCTGTGGGCCTTTAACTTAAAAAAATATCAATCCTATACAGGCAGAAATCCAAAATCCGGAAAACTTGTTCAGGTTGCTTCTAAAAAACTTCCGTTTTTTAAATGCGGCAAAGACTTAAAAAAAAGGGCTGATTATCCCCTCAATTAATTTCTACCCTCTTGTTATTTCCCACTTTTTGATAGAAAAATTCAAATCAACACTTGAATATTTTTAATTTTAATTTATTATATGAACCAGATTTAGATTTATTGATTTGTTAATTAACAGTAGTTAGTAACAATGCGTTTAAAATAAAAGTTTTACAAATATAATTTTGGAGGAATAAAAAATGGTTGGACCAACAAAGAATATTCTTTTTGCATCTGATCTTTCTGTCAATATGAAACAGGTCTTTGAGCATGCTGCAACTTTGGCCGTATGCGAGAATGCCAATATCATCGTCCTCCATGTAATGGAAGAAAATCCCCATTCTGAAAAACGAATTCAAATGGCCTTTGGTGAACAATTATATAAAAACTTAAAATCAGAACACATGAGCCAGGCAAGAAACATACTGATAGGAAAGAATGTTGATGCTCTAAAAATACGCCAGGCTATTGCCGGATTTTTTGAAGAAACAAAGGAGAATGAAGACTCTTCTGAAAATAATACCTTGATTTCAAAAATTCTTGTGGCTGAAGGTCGTTCCATTGCAGAAGAAATAACATTCACGGCTAAAGAAGAGAGCTGCAACCTTATCGTTATAGGATGCAGTCAGCAAGGAATGCTGGCAGAAGCAATGGGAGATAATGTTGTCAGAAAAGTATTGAAAAGATCCCAGGTTCCGGTTTTTGTCGTTCCTTTTTTGGGTAAATAAGGCCCATCAAAGACAAATTTTTTTAATATGGGCAAGGTATGTATCCATTCCTTTTAAAAAAATATCATTATGATTTGCCTCTTTGATCTCTAAAAGTGTTTTATCCCTTGAAACACATGCTTCAAAAAGTGCCTGGCCATCTGAAAATGGAATAATGTGATCAAACTGGGCATGAATCAAAAGCAAGGGTTTTGAAAATGTCTTAATTTTATCTATATTTTCAAAACCATGTTCTTCCTTAAAACCAATAGCTTCCGTATTAATACCAAGCTTTTTCAGCAAGGGTACAACCCAGGCAAATCCACTTTCAATAATCAGACATTTAAAATCATTTGCCCGGGTGCTGCAAAGTTCAATTGCAGAGGCACTACCCAAAGATCTTCCCATAACACAAAGGGAGCCGGTCAATTTCATATTTGCCATATAAGCCTGGACAAAATCAAAAATACTAAGGCAATCTTTCATCATTGACGTAGCAGAGGCTGTGCCCGTGGAACTTCCATATCCCCGATAATCAACTATAAAAAAATTTAATCCCTTATCATTAAACAGGCTTCCTATATCATCGTAGTCTGATACAATTTCTCCATTGCCATGAAAAAAAAGAATTACAGGTGCATCATTCCTGACAAAATGAAAGGATGCTCCCACCTGAGCACCTCCATCAACCGGTATTATTATATCATCCCGGTTATTTCTTGCCTGCCTTAAGCTGTCCTCAAACCGAGGGTGGAAAAGATACTTCAACACAAAAGGTTGATCTAAAATTAATAAGTTTTTCAGGCTGTTTTGCATCATATCGATCTCCTTTTTTCTCAGGGAATCATTCTCTATAATTCTCTATAATTCTCTATAATTCTCTATAATTCTCTATAATTATTCTTTGCCTTGTTCTTTGCCTCTTGCAAAGGTCACACCTATTCCAATAGCTGAAAGGATAGCGCCCATTAACATTGTTTGTTTAAAACTGCTCATAAAAAAAATGTCCATTGCCGGCAAATAATTTTCAAGGCTTGAGCCATTTGTAAGTGTTGAAAAAGCAGTGGTAAAAATTAAACCCGCCAGAGCTACCCCGACCACCATACCGATGTTCCTGGCTGTAGCTACAGTCCCTGATGCAATTCCTCGTCTTTCAGATTTCACACAACTCATTATGGCTGTATTGTTGGGAGGCACATAAAGTGCTGTTCCAATTCCAGCAAGGGCAATCCTCCACAAAATTGATAAATATCCCATTTCAGGATCCAGTGTCATTAAAGAAACAAGTGACAATGTCAAAATACTCATACCTGCCACGCATAAATATTTTGAACCGAATTGATCATATACCATTCCAGACACAGGACTTAGAACCAAAAGGAATAAAAAAGGAACAATCATTATTAAACCTGTTTTTGATGCAGAAAAACCACATGGATATGTCAGGTAAAACGGCATCATAAAAATAATAACAAAAAGAGCTGCAAATAAAATTGCCGAAGAAATCACTGGAAATACAAATAATTTAATTTTTAAGAGTTCCATATCAAACAAGGGAAAGTCTGATCTCTTCTCATTGCCCATAAAACCGATACATGCCAGCATAAAAAGCCCTGCAAATGACAGGGAGGGGATTGAAATCATACCCCACTTGGACATTTGTGTTAAAAAAATGATCAGGGTGGATAAAATAATAATCAATAAAATGCTGCCTGTTTTATCCATTGGTTCTTCTTTTTTCCCAGCCTGTTGAGATCCTTTTAAAACAAACATCCCACCTAAGGCGGCAGCGATCCCTATGGGAATATTAATATAAAAAATATACCTCCAGGAAAAATACTCAAGAAGTACCCCCCCAACAACAGGACCTGTTGTAAGCCCTGCAGCAACTACAGCGCCTATCATTCCAAGTGCTTTTCCCCGTTCCTGCGCAGGAAATACATCTACAATCATGGCCGGCGAACATGCCATTAGCATGGATGCCCCTATCCCCTGCAATGCCCTGGAAATAATTAATAATTGAGGGGTTTGGGCCATACCACATAGCCAGGACCCTGCCACAAATATTGTAAACCCAAGAACATATATAGGCTTTCTGCCTTTAATATCAGAAAGCCTGCCAAAGGTTAAAAGCAAAGAAGAAACTATCATTAGATAAATTAATACAACCCATTGAATTGTTGTAAGATCTGTCTGAAGATCCTGCATCATATATGGCAAGGCAACATTAACGACACTGGAATCCAGTGTTGACATAAAAATTGAAGTTGCAACAAGGAAAAAAATCTTCCATTTATTTTCATATGAGCAAGGCATAATTTTAGTCCATTCTTTTCGTTAGGCTAAGATTATGTTATATGAAACCTATTGACAAGAAAAATCAAACCCTATGAGGAGTCTATGACTGCTGTTAATGACATTGTCTTAATCTATCTTGAAGATGCGCCCGTGTTTTTTGCAAGGGTTGAGAGTATCCTTCCGGATGCCAAGAAAAACTGGTACCATATCAAATTGTTAATGCTTAATATACCTTTGAAGGTGGTTACATGGATTTTAAAAGATGATTATATAAATGGCAGTGAATTCCATATGAACGGTCAGAAAATGAAACTGGAAAAAGTTGAATGCCCTCCTGAAGATTTGCCATTAAAAAGGATCCAAACCCCTTCTGATAAAAAAATTGTTAAAGATAAAGGGACTAAAAAAAAGACCCCGTCCAAAATCATTTCCTTTTCCGACTTAAAAAAGAAAAATGAACCAGAATCAGGATAGAATTTTATCTGCCTCCAGAAGAACTGATATCCCGGCCTTTTACATGGACTGGTTCATGGAGCATATCAAACTAGGCTTTTTCAACGTAAAAAATCCTTTCACAAAAACCATCAAGAAAATTGATGTGTCCAATGATTCGATTCACTCCATTGTATTCTGGTCAAAAAACTATGATGCATTTATCAAGGCTAAGGCTGGTGAAAAATTAATACAACTTGGATTCAATATATTTTTAAATTTCACAATAAACTCTGAATCCCATTTACTTGAGCCAAATCTACCCCTCTTAAAAAAAAGATTAGAACAATTAAACAGACTTGTTTGCCTTTTTGGGCCCGAAAAAATATCCTGGCGGTTTGACCCTATTTGTTTTTATAAAACCAGTCCTGACAGCCCAATAAAAAATAATTTTTCCGATTTTCCCGATATTGTTCAAAAGATTACAGAACTTGGCATTAAAAAATGTGTTACCAGCTTTTTTGATAATTATAAAAAAATTCAGACAAGACTTAAATGGATCAATAAAAAAAAACTATCATCTATTTTTTTTATTGATCCGTCCTTGGATAAAAAAATCAAAGTAATTCACCGGATGGAAACGCATTTAGCAAACGCTGGCCTAACACTTAATCTGTGTTGTGAAAAAGAAGTATTCTCAAATCTTGGCCCCCATACCCGGGTTTTGGAAAACTCCTGTATCAACGGGCACCTTTTAAAAACTCTTTTTGGGGGAAACCCTGAGATTAAAAAAGATTATGGTCAACGCTCTAAACTGGGGTGCCAATGCACAAAGTCCATTGACATAGGATCATATGCAGATCACCCCTGTTTTCATAATTGCCTTTTTTGCTATGCAAATCCCCATATAGACACCACCCTTAAAAATAGTTTAAGATTTAATGAAAATTAAAAAATTAAAAATTTGCGGAAAAACTTTCTTAGCCCCCCTTGCAGGAATCACCAACCTGCCGTTTAGACTTCTTGTAAAAGAATGTGGTTGTTCGGTTGTTTGCTCTGAAATGGTCAGTGCCAAAGGGATTTTTTATAATTCTGAAAAAACCTTAATACTTCTATCCTCAAAGGAAAAAGAACAACCACTGTCAGTTCAGTTGTTCGGATCTGATCCAGATTCCCTTGCAAGAGCTGCAAAGGTTGTGGAAGATCTGAAAATTGCCGATATCATCGATATTAATTTTGGATGCAGTGTGAAAAAAGTGGTAAAACAGACCGCCGGGGTCGCTCTTATGAAAGAACCCCAACTGAGCAAATCCATTTTGTCAGCTGTGCGAAAGGCAATAGATCTGCCGCTGACAATAAAAATCAGATCTGGCTGGGACCATACCGGACAAGATGCATTCAAGATAGCACAGATCGCACAGGATGCAGGGGTAGATGCTATAACCCTGCATCCCAGAACGGCAAGCCAAGGATTCAAAGGCAAAGCAAACTGGGATTTAATCAAAGTTTTAAAACAGCAGTTATCCATTCCTGTTATTGGCAATGGAGACATTAACACGGCTGAAGATGCTCAAAAAATGGTTGCGCTTACCAAATGTGATGCCGTTATGGTGGGGCGCGCTGCAATGAAAAATCCCTTTATCCTATCACAGATCGATGATTTCCTTGAGTCAGGATCTTATCAGACCCCTTCAAATTACGAAATATTCAGAACAATGGAGAGATTGACTTTGATGTATGTGAATTATTTTGGTGAAAAGCCTGCCTGTCGAATGCTTCGAAGCAGGCTTTCATGGTTTGTAAAAGGCTTGCCTGGATGTTCAGCCTTCAGGGCTAAACTATCTTGTATCCAAACAAAAAATCATGCCCTGGATCTGATCAACGAATTTGAAGTCAAAATCGCATGATTTTTTTATTCTTTTTCATAAACTGCCGTTGCCAGCGAACTGACCCCCCCCCTGGGGGTGAATTCGCCGGTGACTTCCATTCGCAAAGGCTTTAAAACCTGAACCAGGTCATCCAGAATTCTGTTGACCACATGCTCATAAAACATACCAACATTTCTAAATTGTAATAAATAGTATTTTAAAGATTTGAGTTCAACAATGGTCTCATCCGGTCTGTACTTTATTGTGATGCACCCGTTATCCGGAAGACCTGTCATCGGGCATACCGACGTATATTCCGGTTGCCTGATAATGATATCAATACTCCGTTTGGATTTATAGGCATAGGGTATGGGCTCTAAAAGATCGGTCTTGACAATACTTGGATCTTCAATTTTATAAGGTATCTTATAGGTTTTATTTTCAATCATTTTGATATTTTCCTTAATTTTTTATACAAAATTTTCAATTCGCCGATTTTATCATAAAGGAATAATAGTTTCAAACCAATAAAAACAGTGAAAAAGTGCATCTGTGTACCTGTTTTTTCAAATCGTAAAAAAATCACAAAAAAAAGGCTTGACAAGCGTCCGAAAAATAAGGATAAATAGAGTATCGGAATATTTTGCTGACGATTAAAGAATGTTTCGAAACTTGCATGAAAAATCAATAAGTTGAAAAATTTAAACGCTTTTATCAAATTTAATAACGCCATTTTTGGTATTATTAAAATATCCCAAGGAGGATATGAACTAAATGAACGATTTTTTACAAAGCCTACGTAATGGCCAGGCTGGAAAACCGCGTACACCCAAAACTCGTAAAAACACTGATAATTCTTATCATTATACCAGCAACCCCAGATTTCATTCCTATGGCGGATATCAGAATAATAGAAACCAGGGCATGAAACGTCCCCCTTCACAGCATCAATCCGGGAATCAGTCTCCCAGTGATGAGATCTCAACAACATCCATGCTGACAGACGCAATTGAGAACTTAAGCAGTCATGTTGAAACCATGGCCAAAAATCAGGATTACTTGATCAGTATCCATGAAAGAACTGCAGATATGATAGAGAGGCAGGCCATTGCCATTGAAAGAATTGTCGATCATCTGAATATCGCTCCCAGTCATACGACAGAACAAGAAACAAAACCCCGGAAAGACAATGCTCCAGAAAAAACGTTTGCCCATGACACCTCCCAAAAGCCAGAGCTTGACATAACTGAACCCATTACAACAGTTACAAAAAACACAAAAATCGAACCGGTTAAAGAACCGGCTAAAGAAAAGGTTGAGACTATCCAACCCAAAAAACCTGTTATTCGAAGAAGAAAAAAAGTGGTGGCAAAAAAGAAGGAAGAGGCAATTCCAAATGACAACAAACTTCTAAGCCGTGACGCTGTCATGGATATCATCCATAGTATGAGAGCCAAAGGTGATACATTTGACATGGTTGCAAGTCGGTTGGTTGAATTGGGCCAACCCACCTTTTCCGGACGTGGAGAATGGCACGCACAGACAATTCACAGGCTCTGCAACAAAAAATAAGTTCATTTTTCTCTAAAAGAAAACAGCGGACAGGAAAATTCCTCTCCGCTGTTTATTGTTTTATAGAGGCCATATACTCTTCCCATTCCCATGGAAGGAGCTGATTTTTTTTCGTATTACATTCTTTACAGCATGGCACTACATTAAATTTTTCAGACTTCCCGCCACGGGCTAAAGGAATGATATGATCCATGGTAAGCTCTTTTGGCAAAAAAATATTTTTACAATACTGACAAATCCCTGAAGAACGCTTTCGCTTCCACCATTGACTGGATCGCAACTTTCGTGCTCTTTCCCGTTCTTTTTTTAAAAACAATTCCTCGGGGAGAATAGAGGACTGATCCATGTTCTTAGTAACCAAACTCATCTAAAAGTCTTGAATTGTCTACCCAATTTTTTGTCACTTTTACAAACAATTTTAGCAGCACCTTTTGCCCGGCCATTTGTTCAATGTCTTTTCTTGCTTTTGTTCCGATTTGCGACAGCATAGACCCTTTTTTCCCGATGATGATACCCTTTTGAGAATCACGGATGACATGAATGCTTGCATGTATGACAATTAACTTTTTTTCCACCACAAAGGAATCCACAGTCACAGCGCTTGAATAAGGGATCTCCATCCCTGTCAATCTAAATACTTTTTCCCTGATAATCTCTTTAACCATAAATTTTTCCGACACATCTGTAAATGTATCTTCAGGGAACAACCTGGGACCTTTTGCCAATGATTCTTCGACCTCTTCAAGTATGTTTTTTACCTGGATATTATTTTTAGCTGAAACCGGAATAATGGCTTTAAAGTCACTCAATTGCTGGAATTCCTCAACCAGACGATATATCTGTGCCTTTTCCACCAGATCAATTTTATTCAACGCAAGAATAACAGTCTTAGGTGTTTTTTTAAGTTGCGATAGGATCAGTTTCTCTGCTGAATAATTTCTTGATGAGGCATCTACCATAAAAAGGATTACATCTACATCTTCCAGGGCCAACATAGCCTGGGCAACAATTCTTTTGTTCAACAAGGTTGTACTCTTATGAATTCCCGGCGTATCTATGAAAATAATCTGGGATGTCGGACTGTTCAGAATACCCAGGATTCTATCCCGGGTAGTCTGGGGTTTTTTAGAGGTGATGGAAATTTTCTGACCCAGTACCTGGTTCAGCAAGGTGGATTTCCCTGCATTGGGAGCACCTATGATTCCGACAAATCCTGATCGAAAGTTATCTTCATTTTTCTTATTCATCATACCCGCCCATTAAATTCTCAATTTCTTCTATAATAGTATCTCTTCCCTTTTTTGTTTTGGCTGAAAAAACAATAACATTGTTTTTCCCCCGGTTCATTTGGGAACAAATTGATGAAAGCCTTTTTTGCTGCTTTGTTTTTGACAATTTATCAGATTTTGTTAAAATAACCAAATATGGTATTTCATGGGCTTGTAGCCAATCCATCATATCAAATTCTTCTTTTTCCGGATCTCTTCGAATATCAATCAGTAAAATCAACCCTAAAAGGTTTTGGCGGTTTGAAAGATACAGATTAACCATTGGTTGCCACTGAGACCTTATTTTTTTGGATACTTTGGCATAACCATACCCTGGAAGATCCACAAAAGAAAGATTCTCATTGATCAAAAAAAAATTGATCAGCTGGGTACATCCAGGTTTTGAACTTGTCTTCACCATATCCTTTCTTTGGATCAGTGTATTGATCAAAGAAGATTTTCCAACATTGGATCGACCCGCAAATGCTATTTCCGAAAAATTATATTCAGGGTAGTGGGATGGTTTTACTGCACTTTTTATAAACTCTACTTTCTTAATTATCATGACAGATCTTTTAAATATCTTTGGATTCGATCAAGACCATTTTTCAAATTCTCCATGGAATTTGCATAGGAAAACCGCAAATACCCTTCACCGTTTGCCCCAAAATCAATACCGGGAGTAACCCCAACATGTGCTTTTTCCAGTATATCAAGGGCAAGGGCATATGAATCATTTGAAATATGTTTTGCATTGGCAAATACATAAAATGCGCCTGTTGGCGCAATAGTAATCCCAAGACCCATCTGTTTTAATCTTTCTATGACATAGATACGGCGTTTATTGTATGTCTCTCTCATAATCTGGGTTTCTTTATGGGCATCTTTTAAGACTGCAGCACCGGCAAGCTGAACAACAGAATTTGCACAAATGAAAAAATTTTGTTGAAGGATCTGCAACGCCCTGACAAATTCAGGCGGGGCTATCAAATATCCAAGACGCAGGCCGGTCATGGCAAAAAGTTTTGAAAACCCATTCAATAAAAAGGCCTTGTCTGTAAATTCATAGATTGAATGCTCATGGCCTTCATACACAAGCCCATGATAAATTTCATCTGAAATAATATAAAGATTGTTGACCTCTGCAATATCCACAATCTGCTGCATTCTTTCTTTTGGAATTACATTTCCCGTTGGATTGGAGGGGGAATTGATAAATATTCCACGGGTTTTAGACGTAATTTTCTCTTTTATTGCTTCAGGCGTATAAACAAAACCTTCTTCTTCAAACACCGGGACTGTCACCGGAACCCCTTGAACATAATTAATGAAATTTGCATAACAGGCATAATGGGGATCGGAAATGATAATTTCATCCCCGGGATTTACAAGAGCGGAAAACAGCAGCAGCATTGCCGGAGAAGTGCCCGAAGTCACCAGGATCTGACCCGGATCAATAATCGTGTTATAGGTTGTTCTATGATACTCGCTAATGGCCTCCCGCAGCCGGATATCGCCAAGACTGTGGGTATAGTGTGTCTCATTTTTGCAAAAAGCTTCGATACTGACCTTATTGACGCACTCTGGCACATTAAAATCAGGCTCCCCGATCTCCATATGGATGACATCAATACCGGAAGCTTCCATTTTATGGATTTTTTCCATGATTTCCATGACAATGAAAGGCGTTATCTTTTCACATCTATCTGCAGGCTTCATTTAAAGTACCTTGTTTAAAGGGTATTCAATAATACCTTCTGCTCCAGCTTTTAAAAGCAGTGGAATCATATCCCTTACCAACCCTGTGTCAATAATGGTTTCCACGGAATACCAGTCGGATTGATACAAGGATGCTATGGTGGGCGCATTAAGGCTGGGAAGAAGAGACACAACCTTTGCAATTTTATTTTCAGGCACATTCATCTTTATTCCCACCAGCTTATCAGCAAGTAAAGCTGCCTGCAACAACAAAGCGATCTGTTCAATTTTTTCCCTTTTCACAGGATTTTGCCAGGCTGTCTTATTTGCAATCAACTGAGTATTGGTTTCCATGACTTCATGGATCACCCTTAAATTATGAGCCCTTATGGTGCTTTCTGTTTCCGTGATCTCCACAATGGCATCTGCAAGTCCTGAAACAATTTTGGCCTCTGTGGCACCCCAGGAAAATTTCACGTTTACATCGATATTCCGGTCTTTAAAAAACCGTTTTGTAAACTTTAAAAGCTCTGTTGAAATAGTTTTGCCTGTCAGGTCCTCAAGCGTTTTTATTGGAGAATCATTAGCAACGGCAATCACCCATCTTGCAGGGCGCGCACTGACCTTGGAATAGATAAGATTGGATACCACGTGGACATCGGATTCATGCTCGGCGATCCAGTCAAGACCTGTCAGCCCGGCATCAATGATTCCACTTTCAACATTTATGGACATTTCCTGGGCACGGCACAGGGCACACTCAATAGTATCGTCATTAATATCTGGAAAATAACTTCTCCCTTCAATATTAATCTTCCACCCTGACCGTTTAAAAAGATTCATGGTTGCATTCTGAAGGCTTCCCTTTGGAATCCCTAATTTTAATATTTTTTCCATTATTTATATACCTCTTTTGGATCAAAAATTTTAAATCCTATTACTTTCAATTTATCTATGACAACTTTTGAAAAAAAACAGCTTTTATATCCTTTGTGACAAGCTGCACCACCCACCTGATCAACTTTTAAAAGGATGGTATCATTATCGCAATCCACAAAGATTTCTTTTACAAGCTGCACATGACCGGATGTTTCCCCTTTTTTCCATAAGACATTCCTTGACCTGCTGTGATAAATGGCTCGGCCACTTTTTAAGGTCTCTTCAAAGGCCGTTTTATTCATATAAGCCAGCATCAGGACTTCATTGGTTTTATAATCCTGAGCAATGACTGGAATCAATCCATTATTTTTTTCAAAATCAAGTTCTATCATGACATGTAACAATTCCACTAGTATGTTATTTTAAAACCTAATTAAATACCCGGTATTGTTAAAAAAGTCAAATTTTAAAAATTGTAACCCATCCGGCTGACTATGTGTCCGATGTCATAATTAGTGTTTGAACGAAAACTCACCCATCTACTGCGTTACTGCAAAAGTTTGCCAAATTATAAATCGGCCTCATGTACAGGAGTACACTCCGGTTTCAAACTTTCTTGCGACTTGTATATGGGCAATTTTTCACCCAAACACGGGTTTCCGGTCAGGCACTAATTATTCAAAAATTATCATACAAGGGGACTCGTATAAATCAGGTCAATGATATTTTGCAATTCTATTAGTATTGCCATCCATCAACTTATCTGATAAGAACCTTAAAAAAAATCATAAATTTTGAATCATATTCCAGGATGTTATGCCAAAAAGAAAAAGCAAATCCAATGTGTTGAAAAAACGAAGCAAAAAAAAGGAAAAAAGCCTTGTTCGTTTCCTTTTCAAATGGTTTTTTATTTTATTTATATTTTTAACTTTTTTGGGATGTGCAGGACTTGCCGGGCTTTACTATTATCTTAGCCAGGATTTACCGAAGATGAACACCTTAAAGGATTACCGACCTGCAACTGTTACCAGTGTCTTTTCCGATGATGGAAGGAAAATCGGAGAATTTTATGAAGAACGAAGAATTGTCATCCCTCTTTCTGAAATGCCAAATAACCTTATCAATGCTTTTGTTTCCGCTGAGGATTCAAGGTTCAGGGAACACCCCGGTATTGATATTCTTTCCATAATGAGGGCTTCTATAAAAAATTTCAAGGCAGGCACTATTGTCCAGGGAGGATCCACAATCACCCAGCAGGTCACCAAATCCTTTTTGTTGACCCCGGAACGTACCTATAAAAGAAAAATTAAAGAAGC